>JAXHTL010000139.1:0-13184 GCA_034190095.1 Actinomycetota bacterium | reverse complement strand
CTGGATGGGTGCGAGCGCAATCGCGCCGGCGCCGACCATGGCGACCCCGGCGGTCAGATAAGAGCGAATGGATACCTGCATTGTGACCCCCACATTTAGGTGTTGTGACCCCACTGTCACACCCGGGAATGTAACTGAGACGAACCTGAGGGCGACTGAAAACAGCAAATTCAGTGACTTTGCCGTCCGTGGTGGCTGTGCAGCTGTGGCGCCCGGTGTGGTGTGAGACAGGTGTGCTCCAGCGAAGGCCGGGGTGGGTGCGTCGGTGAGGTCTGGAAACGGGGATGCGGCGGAGGAACGGCGCACCGCGAAAAAGTGCCCCCGGCAGGATTCGAACCTGCGACACCGGCTTTAGGAGAGCCGTGCTCTATCCCCTGAGCTACGAGGGCGTGACCGCTGGCAGCTTACCCGGCCGGCCCGGGCCGGCCACACCGACGAGCCCGGCCAAGGTTTTGGCAAAAATGACAAAACCCTGTATCCGGGGCGGTAGCCTGCCAGCCGTGGAGCTGACACTGCAACGTATCGGTGCGTGGTCCGGAACGATCATGATCCTTCTCTACGGAGCCAGCTTTTCCGGCATCGCCCAACTCTTCCCGCCGCTGTCACCGGTGTCCTCGGCCGACGAGATCGCGGCGTTCTTCACCGACCACAAGCTCTGGGTGCGCTTCGGGGTGTCCGGCGCACTGCTGTCCGCCGCGTTGGCGCTGCCGTTCCTGGCCACCATCGTGCTGCGCATCCGGCGCGTCGAAGGCCACTTCGGCATGCTGTCGATGACCCAGCTGATGGCCGCGACGATCTTCGTTCCCGCGCTGATCTTTCCGCAGTTCTTCCTCGGCGTGGCCGCCTACCGGCCCGAGCAGCGCTCCGCCGAACTGACCCAGGCGCTCAACGACGTGTTCTGGCTGTGGTTCATCGGCATCGTCGGCACCATCATCGTCCAGAACATCACCCTGGCGGTCGCCGCGTTCGTCGACCAGACCGACCCGCCCACGTTCCCCCGCTGGTACGGCTACCTCAACCTGTGGGTGGCGATCCTGTCGCTGCCGGGCTGCGTGGTCGTGGTGTTCAACGACGGCCCGCTGGCCTGGAACGGTGTGTTCGCCTTCTACATCCCCGGCCTGGTGTTGGTGATCTGGCTGTTCTCCACCACCGCGGTGATGCTCAAGTCGATCAAGGCCGAGCAGGCGGTGCTCGCACCGGCGTGACGAACGAAACCACCGCCGCGCCGCAGCGGCCCACCCGCCGGATCCCCGGGGAAAGCGGCACCTGGGTCTTCCTGTTCGGCGACATGCTCGTCTTCGGCGCTTTCTTCGTCACGTTCCTGGTCGAGCGCGCGAAGGAACCCGAGGTGTTCGACGCCGCACGCACCACGCTGCACATCGGCGTCGGGGTGCTCAACACGCTGGTACTGCTGACCAGCTCGCTGTTCGTGGTGCTGGCGATCGCCGCGATGCGCACCGCGGCCACCACGCTGGCCTCCCGCGCGGTCGTCGCCGCGATCGGCTGCGGGCTGGTGTTCATCGCGCTCAAGGTGTTCGAGTACGTCTCGCTGGCCGGAGCCGGTCACGGCCCGGGCGCCAACCACTTCTACCTGTACTACTTCATCCTGACCGGTCTGCACCTGTTCCACGTCTGCCTGGGGCTGGGCGCCCTGGCGTTCATGGCATCGCAGGTCCGTGCTCCACAGCTGAGTCCCACCCGAACGGCTCTGGTCGAAGGCGCGGCCTGCTTCTGGCACCTGGTCGACCTGCTGTGGATCTTCCTGTTCGCGCTGCTGTATCTGGTGAGCTGATGACCGCGCTGAGGCTGTTGAAGAACCGCGCCGGGGTCAGCTGGCTGATCCTGGTCGCCGCGACGGTGCTGTCCTGGGCGGTGGGCGCCGAACACGGCACCGGGTCGTTGGTGGCCGTCGTCGTGCTCGGCATCGCCGCGATCAAGGTCCGCCTGGTCGGGCTGGACTTCATGGAGCTGCGGCATGCCCCGATTCCGCTGCGGGCCGCGTTCGAGGCCTACTGCGTCGGGATGTGGGCGCTGCTGTCCGGGCTTTACCTGTGGCTGTGACCCGCCCTACTTCAGCAGCGCGACGACCTTGGCGAACGCTTCGACGTGACGGGCCTGCACGATCACATAGCTGACGCCGTAGGAGTCCCGGTATCCGCGCAGCCGCTCGGCGATCTCGTCGGCGGTCCCCGACAGCACCCCGGGGTGGCGCAGCAGCTGCTCGTCGGACAGCCCGGGTAGCGATCGGCGCGCGATGGCGAGGTCGGGCTGCCCGGAATCGTCGACCGGCATCGCGGTGACGGCGATGTTGAGTTCGAGCCGGTCGAAGCGGTCGCCTGCGGCGGTCCGGACGAATTCGATCCGGTCGGCCAGGGGGTCGTCGCCGGGTTCGGCTGGTCGGTCGCCGCCGGTGAGCCCGACGATGTCGGCGAATCGCGCCGCGATGCGAAGCACCCGGTCCCCGTTGCCGGCGATCATGATCGGCACCTGCGGCAGCTGCTCGGTGAGGTACTGCGTGGTCTCACGCAGATGATCGACGCGCTCGCCGGCGCTGGGGAACCGCAACCCGGCAGCGTCGAACTCCGCTTTGACGTAGCCCGTGCCGAGCCCGAGTTCGAACCGCCCCTCGCTCAGATCGTGCAACGCGGAGACGTCGCGTGCCAGCAGCGCGGGCCGGTAGAACGCGGCGTTGGTGACGAACGTGCCGACCCGCAGTGCCCGGGTCCCCATCGCGATCGCGGTCATCACCGGAAACGGTGCCGGGGCGCCGAGGTGGTCGGGGACGAGCATCACGTCGAATCCGTGATCCTCGGCCCGCCGCGCCGCGTCCTGCACCGCCGCCCGCGACGGCGCGCGCGTGATGCCGACCCCGAACCGGAAATCCTTGGCCACGAACCCGATCGTAGGTCAGCAGGTTTGAACCCGGGGCGGCGTGGGCATAAAGACTTCCGGCTTGGTTCACCGCGATCCGGCCCGTTGTGCACACCCCGACGGGCCGGATCGAATTTTTTCAGGGGGTGGTTGTGGCTTCCTCGGACGACCCGCCGACCCTCGGCGTCGAAGAGGAGTTCCTGCTCGTCGACCCGGACAGTGGTGCGCCGGTGCCGCAGAACCGCGCCGTGGCCGAGCGGGCCGCTGCTGACGGCGTCGACTTGCAGCTGGAACTGACCAGCTGTCAGGTCGAGACGACGAGCAGTGTCGTCGAGACCACCACCGACCTGCGCGACGAGCTGCTGCGGCTGCGGACCGTCGCGGCGGGCGCGGCGGAGGCCTGCGGGGCGCGGCTGCTGGCCGTCGGCCTGCCGCCGACGCTGCCCGCGCAGTTCCCCGTCACCGACACCCCGCGCTACCGGGACATCGGCGAACGCTTCGGCATGATCGCCCACGAGCAGGGAATCTGCGGAGCTCACGTCCATGTCGCGGTGCCGGACCGCGACGCCGCGATCGCGGTGAGCAACCGGCTGCGGCCGTGGCTGCCGTTGTTGCTGGCGCTGACCGCGAACTCGGCGATCTACCGCAACGACGACACCGGGCACTGCAGCTGGCGAAGCGTGCTGTGGGCGCGCTGGCCCAGCGCGGGCCCGCCCCCGCACTTCGACTCCGCCGACGAGTACGACGCGGCGGTGTCGCTGCTGTGTCGCTCCGGGGTGATCCGAGACGACGGCATGATCTATTGGGACGTGCGCCCGTCGCGCAACTTCCCGACGGTCGAGGTGCGGGTCGCCGACGTTCCCGCCACGGTTTCCGAGACGGTCGTCTTCGCCGCGCTGGTCCGCGCCTGTGTGATGACAGCTCTGGAGGAGCACCGTCGCGGTGAACCGGTGCTGCCCCTGGCGCCGTTTGCGCTCAAGGCCGCCTACTGGAAGGCCGCCCGGGACGGGCTGGACGGGGACAGCCTGGACCTGGAGAGTCACAGCGCGAGTCCGGCCCGGTCACTGCTGGAACGCCTGGTTTCTGTGGTGCGGCCGGCGCTCGAGCAATGCGGCGACCACGAACTGGTGACCGCGGGACTGGCCCGGGTGGGCGAGACCGGCAACGGCGCGATGCGCCAACGGTGGGCCTGGCAGCGCCGCCAGGACGTCGACGACGTCCTGGAAGCGGCCGCGGCCGCGACGCTGGAGCGGCCCTAGGCCAGGGGCAGCTCGGCGAACACCGGGCTGGTCGGCTGGGTCGAGCCGCCGGGCGGCTCCACGGTGAACGCCAGCGCGCGCGACGAACCGAGATCGGGAATGACCGCGGTGGTCGACGGCGCCACCGACTCCGCGTCCATCGTGCCGGCCGAGTGCGCACCTTGGGCGTCCACCAGCCACATCTGGTAGACCGTTCCCGGCTGCGGCGGTGGCACGTTGTTCATCACCAGCACACCGGAGTCCTGCTCCCGGGAGAACACCACCGTGGCCAGACCACCGCCGGGGATCTGCCCGGACACGGTGCGCACGTCGGGGGCGGCGAACACCAGGTCGGCGGTTGACGGAGTGGCCGCCGGGCGCAGCGCCATGCCGACGCCCACCGCGCCGAGCCCGACCACCAGGACGGCGGCGGCGGCCAGCGCGGCCCGGGCCCAGCGGCGCGGCCGCGCGCCGCTGCGCAGCGGAACGGGCTCCTCGGCGACTCGGCGCAGCACCTCGGCGCGCAGTTCCTCGGGAGGCTCGACGGCCGTCGCGGCGGCGACGGCGGCCATCGTCTCCCGCACCGCCCGGACCTCGGTGCGGAATGCTTCGGCGACCTCCGGCGGGGCGTCGTCGAGGCGGCGCTCGACATCGGCGACGTCGGCCTCGGTCAGCGCATGCAACGCATACGGCGTGGCCAGGGACAGCAGGTCAGCGGCGTGGGGTCCGGTCATGCGGCCCCCAGGCATCGGCGCAGGCCGCGGATCGCGTCACGCATCCGGGACTTGATGGTGGCCAGGTTCGCCGACAGCCGCTCGGACACCTGCGCGTAGGTCAGCCCGTCGTAGTAGGCCAGTTGAATGCATTCGCGCTGGGTGTCGGTCAGCGACGCGAGGCAGTCGGTGACCTGCCGGCGCTCCTCGCTGAGGATCACCGTGTCGGCGACGTGGTCGGACGGCGGCTCGATGCTGGCGGCCCCGTAGCGCGACTCGCGGGTGCTGGCTGCCTGCTCCGACCGGACCCGATCCACCGCACGCCGGTGCGCCAGCGTCATCAGCCACGCCAGCGGGGTGCCGGCGGCCGGGTCGTAGCTCTCGGCGGTTCGCCATACCTGCAGGTAGATGTCCTGCGTGGTCTCTTCGCTGTAGCCGGGGTCGCGGAGCACGCGGGTGACCAGGCCGAACACCCGCGACCGGGTCTCGTCGTAGAACTGCGCGAACGCGTCGACGTCTCGACGGGCCACCTGGCGGAGCAGCGCGTCGAGTTCGGCGGTCACGAGCGGTAGCCTAGCCACCTGGGTCAACGACGTCACGTTAATCCCCGCTTCGGCGCAGCCGTGGCGAAAGGGAATGCGCGCAAACAGCATTGGCTGAAACCCGCCCCGCGGGCAGTAGCGAATCCACTTTGTGCCGTTTCGGAACCTCCTCGGGAACCAGCGGAACGCGCCGCAGCCACAGCATCATCGCCTGCACGCGCATGCCCATCGCGTTCATCAGCGGACTCAGCGGCGCGGTCAGCTGGAGCGCGAGAATCTGGGCGATGCCGGCCCGTCTCCGGGTTCCCCGCATCGTCGCCACAAAGGCCGGATGATCGTCGCGGTGCAGTGAGATCCGGACGTCGAGCTCCTCGTCAGGGGCCGGTGCGTGCACCAGATAGTGGCCGTCGACCGCGTTGAACGGCGAGGCGCGGAACTTCTTGGCGACCATCGCGGGTCGGTCGGTCGACGGCGGGAGAAGGTAGGCGTGGCGCGCGCCGGCGGCATTGTGCACCTCGGCGATCACGTGCCGAAGGGTGCCGTGCGCGTCATGGCACCAGTACAGGCTGAGGGGATTGAAGACATAGCCCATCACCCGCGGCTGGAACAGCGCGGTGATCCTGCCGCCGGAGAGTTCCACGCCCTTTCCGGCCAGGAACGATTCGACCCGCCCCCGCAGCGTGTCGTCGGCCGACTCCCACAGGTGGTCGCGGGCGTCGAAGGTGGCGAACGGCCGGAGCCATCGCGGCGGCTGGGGCAGCGAGTCGACGTCGACGAACCAGCTGTAGCTGCGATGTTCGAAATAGTGGTGCACCGGCGAGCGGCGCAGGTGGGTGATCCGGGTGCGGTACAGCGCGGTGCTCAACGGCTCACCGCCTCGGCGCGTCTCCGGCGGCCGGCGTCGCGGCCGATGACCGCAATCGCCGGTTTCCCGGTACTGATGGGCTCCACAACCCCTATTCGGAGCCGGGGATTCGGCGGATGGGTGGGCCCGTCAGCCGGTGTCCCACGAGCGCGCCGCCTCGGCCAGGCCCTGCACGAGTGCCGACGTCGCCCGGGACAGGCCGTCGTCGCTGGGCAGCCCGCTGCGCGGACTGACCCCGCGCACGCGCGCGGAGAGTTCGAGCTGAGCGCCGCCGCTGCGCGCCCGGTTGACCGGGTTGCCCGGATGCAGCCCTCGCAGTTCGCGCGGCATCGCGTCCAGGTCGGTGATCACCTGGTAGCCGGGAATGTCGATGTGTCGAGCCAGGTGAGCGGCGAGGTCGCGGTGCCGGCCGCCGGCGAGGATCTGGGCGCTGCGCCCCGCCCTGCCGTAGCCGTGCAGCGAGACGACGACGTCCACGTGATCGAGGAATTCGGCCAGCCGTTCGGACTCGCCGGGGTCGTAGCGTGCCGAGGGCAGATGGTGGGGGTAGTGATCGGGGTGCCGGACCACGTAGAGCGAGGCCCCGGCGGCGTCGGCCGCGCGCTCGGCGATGACGTCGGTCATCTGCTCCAGGCCGCCGCCGTGAATCGCGAGGAACCCGAAGCGCGACCGCAGCACGCCGTGCTCGACGACGGCCGGATCGTCGAGCAGCTGGGAAAGCGACTGCGGACCCGGATCCTCAGGTGTGGCGATGCGCTGGGGCCAGCGGGTGGGATCCCATCGTTCGAGGAACTCGATCCAGCGCCGCGGTAGCCCGTGGTGGTGGGCGCCGTCGAGGATCCGCTCGAGGTAACCGGGCCGTGGTGGACCGGCCTCGACGCGGTGGTCGATGTAGACCCAGGCGGTCGTGGGGCCGTGCTCGGTATGCACCGTGAGCTCATCGCGGCGGTAGCGCAGTGGGACACCTTCGGCGCTGTCCAGGGTCGCGAGGTCGTGGTCGGACAGTTGCCAGACCACGCCGTGCACCTCGGCGCCGCTGAACCGCTCGACGGTGGCCACCCCGCGTTCGTTGATCAGCCAGTCGTGATCGGCCAGCGTGGCGCGACGCGGGTCGGTCGCATCGGGGCAGCGTTGCGCCATCTGCCGCACGCACAGGTTCGACCCGTACGCGAAGTAGCTGTGCCTGCCCGCCATTCAGCCCTTCACGGTCAGATAGATGAGCACCACGTTGAGCAGCGTAATGAGTCCGGCAACCACCCAGCCCAGCGCGGTGGTGACCCGGTGGTTGGCGTCGTCGCCCATCAACCGCGTGTCGGCGGTCAGGCGCACCATCGGAATCAGCGCGAACGGGATCCCGAACGACAGCACGACCTGCGACAACACCAGGGCGCGGGTGGGATCGACGCCGATGGCCAGCACGACGAGGGCGGGCAGCAGCGTGATGAATCGCCGCGCCAGCAGGGGGACCGAGCGGCGCAGCAACCCCTGCATGATCATCGCGCCGGCATAGGCACCCACCGAGGACGAGGCGAGCCCGGAGGCCAGCAACCCGATGGCGAACAGCAGGGCGACAGTGGGGCCGAGCGCGTTCCGGACCGCGTCATGCGCCCCCTCGATGGTGTCCGTGCCGGCGACACCCTGCAGGTTGGTGGCCGCGACCAGCAACATCGACAGGTTCACCGCGCCGGCCACCAACATCGCCACGCCCACGTCCCAGCGGGTGGCGCGCAGCAGCGCCCGCCGCGGCGGGCCGGGCTCGGGGTGCCCGTGCCGGTCGCGGGCCAGCCCGGAGTGCAGGTACACCGCATGTGGCATCACCGTGGCGCCGAGCATGGCCGCGGCCAGCAGGATGCTCTCCGTCCCCGCGAAGCGCGGCACCAGCCCGGCGGCTGCCTGGTCGATCGGGGGAGGCGCGGCGACCAGGCTGGTGAGAAACCCGATGGCGATGATCAGCAGCAAGCCGGTGATGACGTGCTCGAACGTCCGCTGTCCGCGGCGGTCCTTGACGACGAGCAGGACCAGCGAGACCACCCCGGTGATCACTCCGCCGATCAGCAGCGGCAGGTCGAACAACAGGTACAGGGCGATCGCACCGCCGACGACTTCGGCCAGATCGGTGGCCATCGCGACCAGCTCGGCCTGCACCCAGTAGGCCAGCCGGGTCGGCCGCGCCGTGCGTGCCCCGACGGCTTCGGGCAGCGAATGGCCGGTGACCAGGCCGAGCTTGGCCGACAGGTACTGGACCAGGCACGCCATCAGGTTGGCGGCGACGATCACCCAGACGAGCAGGAAACCGAACTGGGCCCCGGCACTGACGTTGGCGGCGACGTTGCCCGGGTCGACATAGGCGATCGCGGCGACGAAGGCCGGACCGAGCAGCAGCCATCCCGGCCGAGTTCGCGCTCGGATGTCGCGCGTCACCGCACCCCCTTCTCCATTCGATCACCACGAACAGAGAAGTCAGGCTAAACGAGGACTCGGCGCCGAACCACGCGGCAGCTGAGGAAGAACCGAACTACTCGATACCCACGCCGTAGCCGCCGATCAGCGGCCCGAAACCGATGCCCTGCCAGCCACCCCAGTTCCACGGCGGCGGCTTGGTGATCAGTTGGGTGCTGCCGTTGGTCTCGCAATAGGTGACGTTGGAGCCCACCGGGGAGCACTCGGGCGCGGCCGACGCCGACGGTGCGATACCGACCGCCAGCGCCGACGCCATGAGCATCCCCGCCAGCGCGGCCAGCGCGCTGCGGGCGGCGGTTGTCATGACCGGCTGTCGATCAGAGGACGAACATGCCGTAGTTCCACGGGAACATGCCGCCCCCGTACCACGGCTGGGCATACGCCGGCGGAGTGGAGCTGATCTGGGCGTTGCCCGGGGACTCGCACAGAGTGGTCGCGCCGCCCTGGTAGCCGCCACCGCCGGAGCTGGTTTCGGTGCAATCCGGCGGGTTCTGGGCAAAGGCGGCGGGGGCGGCGGCAATCGCCAAGGCGGCGCCGCCGCCGGCGATCAGGGCGGACAGGGCAGTCAGGCGGGCCTTCATGTTCTTTTCCTTCCGGCGTGAGTCGTCGTCAAGCCTACAGGGCTTTCACAGTCGGCGCGGGGAGTCGAGCGCCCGCGAAAATGCCCGGGCCAGCGCCGATCACGGGTCGTCACGATCGAACCTGGACAACTCCTGTCAACGTGCCGGACACCGGCCGTTGGTCAGATCCCGCGCTCCGAGCCGCCGAAGGACGGCAGATTCGTGTCGGGCAGCCTGTCGTTGATCTCGGCGTTGCCCGGGGACTGGCAGGAGCTGTTGTCGGCGGACTGACCGCCGAGCCCGGGATCCGTCTGGTCGCAGTTCGGCTGGGCCAGCGCGGTGGGCGCGGCGATGACCGCGGCGGCACCGCCCGCGGCGATCAGGGCTGCCAGGGTGGTGCGGCGGGGCTTCATCTGCTCGTTCCTTCCTGCAGGCGACGCATCCGGCGTGGGCCGGGCCTACCGACCAGCGTAGAGGCCCTTGCCGGTGATCGCAGGCAGTTCGAGCGCTGCGACGATGCCGGGGTCCGCGGCGATCACCGCCGGAATCGCGTTGACGACGCGGGCGGCGGTGGCGACCAGCCCGGCGTGGTTGTGGTCCCCGTTCGGGCTGCTCAGGCACAGGTCCAGGGCGTAGGACGGTTCGCCGGTGAGCTCGATGCGGTAGGAGCCACCGTGCTGGGCCGGTTGCGGCCAGTCCGGGCACAGATCGTCGCGCAGCCGGGTGACATGCTCGAGCACCACCGCGATCTCGCCGTCCTTCATGCCACGCACCTCGAACCGGATGGCGGCGGTGGTGCCTTTGGCGATGTGCCCGGCCGCGATGTCGAAGTCCTCCGGAGCCGGGACCCGGACATGGGTTTCGGTGACCTCGTCGAGCTCGATGCCCAGGCCCGCGGCCAACTGCCGCACCACCGAGCCCCAGGCCAGGCTCAGCACCCCGGGCTGCAACAGCATCGGGGTCTCGTCGAGGCTGCCGCCGAACCCCATGACGTCGAACATCACCGCCGCACTGTCATAGGTGTCGTAGTTGATGATCTCCATGCAGCGGATCTGCTGGACGCTCTGGCAGGTGCCGGCCAGCGCCATCGGCAACAGGTCGTTGGCGAAGCCGGGATCGATGCCGTTGACGAATATGGACGACGCCCCGCTCCTGGCGGCGTCCTCGATGGGCGTGATGAGCTCGGCGGGCAGCACCTGCCACGGGTACTGCAGGAACACCGCGCTGCTGCCGACGACGTTGACGCCCGCTTCCAGGATCCGGCGGTAGTCCTCGAGCGCTTCGGGCAGCCGGTTGTCGGCCAGCGCGGTGTAGACCACGCACGCGGGGCCGGTCGCGAGCACCGCGTCGAGGTCGGTGGTCGCGGTGATACCCGTGGGCCCGGCCGTCTGCGCCAGCCCGGCGAGTTCTGCGGCGTCCTTGCCCGCCTTGGCTTCCGAGGACACCCACACCGCGGTGAGCTCGTAGTCGGGGTTGGTGATCAGCTGCGCCAGGGCGTGCTTGCCGACGTTTCCGGTCCCGACGGCGGCGACGGGGATGGGGCTGGGGATGGCCACGTGGTGTCCTCTACAGGTCGGGGATCGGGAGTTCGAGATTCGGGTAGGTGATTCCGCCGTCCACCTCGAGCGTCTTGCCGGTCAGATAGCCGCCCGCGGGTGAGGCGAGATAGACGGCCGCGGCGGCGATGTCGAGCGGGTCGCCCAGCCGCCGTAGCGGAGTGGCCTGCTCCATCGGGGTGCGCAGGTCGTCGTTGCTGGCGACGATGTCGAGCGCCGAGGTGAGGATGGAGCCCGGCGCGATGGCGTTGACCCGGATGCGTGGCGCCAGGTCCAGCGCCGAGAGCCGGGTGTAGTGCGCCAATGCGGCCTTGGCGGTGCCGTAGGCCGCGAAGCCCCGCCCGGAGAGCCGACCCATCGTCGAGGTGACGTTGATGATGCTGCCGCCACCGGAATGTTCGAGCATCAGCGGCGCGGCGGCGACGGTCAGCGCGTGGGCCGTGGCGACGTTGAAGGTGAACGCGTCGCGCATGTCCTTGGCGGTCGTGTCCAACAGCGCGCCCGGCATGGTGCCGCCGACGTTGTTCACGACGACATCTAGTTTTCCGAACGCCTCCACCGCCTGCGCGGCCAATGCGGACGTGTCGTCGGGGCGGGCGAGATCGGCCACCACCACCTGTGCCTGCCGGCCCGCGGCGCGGACCTGGTCGGCGACCTCTTCGAGCTGCGCCTGGGTGCGCGCGGCAATCAGCACGTCAGCGCCGGCTTCTGCGAAGGCCAGTGCCATCGCGGCGCCCAGCCCCCGGCCCGCGCCGGTCACCACGGCCACCCGGTCATCGAGCCGGAACCTGTCGAGAATCACGCGCGTCACGGTAACAAGAACTTGTTCTAATTCGCCGTGGATTCGGTGGAGGTGACGCGCCGCGGCGTCAACTCTTCTTGGCGGCGGACTTCTTGGCGGGAGCCTTCTTCGCCGCGGTCTTCTTCGCGGCTGCTTTCTTGGCGGGGGCCTTCTTGGCCGGTGTCTTCTTCGCGGGCTGCTTCGCTGATCCGCTGTCCGCGCCTTGTTCGCGGCGGGCCTTCACGCTGGCTTCGAGCTTGGCGAGCAGGTCCGAGACGTCCTCGGTCTCGTCGAGCTGTTGCGGCTCCTCCTCGGTGGTGAACGCCTCACCGCCCTCGAGTTTGGCCTGGATCAGCTCATGCAGGTGTTCCTGATAGTCGTCGTGATAGCGATCGGGGTCGAAATCGTCGGTCATCGAGTCGACGACCTGGCTGGCCATCTTCAGCTCGGCCGGCTTGACCTCGACTTCCTTGTCGAGCACCGGGAAGTCCGGATCGCGGATCTCGTCGGGCCACAGCAGGGTGTGGATCATCATCACGTCGCGCTTGCTGAAGTCCTTGACCCGCAACGCCGCCAGCCGCGTCTTGTTGCGCAACGCGAAGTTCACGATCGCGACCCGGTCGGTGTCCATCAACGTTTTCGCCAGCAGCACATAGGATTTCGACGATTTCCCGTCGGGCTCCAGGAAGTAGGAGCGGTCGTACATCATCGGGTCGAGGTCGCCGGCGGGGACGAACTCGAGGACCTCGATTTCGCGGCTGCGTTCCTCGGGCAGGTTGGCGAGGTCGTCGTCGGTGATGATGACGGTCTGGCCGTCGTCGGAGTCGTAGGCGCGGGCGATGTCGCGGTACTCGACGACTTCCCCGCACACCTCGCACACCCGCTTGTACCGGATGCGCCCGTGGTCCTTGGCGTGCACCTGGTGGAACTTGATGTCGTGATCCTCGGTGGCGCTGTAGACCTTGACCGGCACGTTGACCAGACCGAAGGCGATCGAGCCCTTCCAGATGGACCGCATCAGTCCAGTATGTCCGATGAATTCGCCGCATCCAGGGTGGCGCGGTCGGGCAGGTCGGCGCCGGCGCGCGAGACCGTCACCGCCGCGCAGCGTGCGGCGGTGCGCACGACACCGGAGAGCGTCTCCCGGTCGATGTGAGCCAGCGCGGGCCGGTGCTCGGCGCCGAGCAGATCGCGTGCCCACAGCGCATCGATCAGGCCGGCCATGAAGGAGTCTCCGGCGCCCACGGTGTCCACCACGTGTACATCCGGTGCTGGTACCCGAACCGTTCCCGCTGCACACATCGCCACCGCGCCCTCACCGCCCAGGGTCACCACCACCACCTTGGCGCCGGACGCCAGCCAGGAGGCCGCGGTCTGTTCAGGGGGACGGCCCGGGTCGATCCAGCGCAGGTCCTCATCGCTGGCCTTGATCACGTCGGCCTTCTCGATCATCCGGTCGATGCGCTCGCGGGCTGCATCGGCGTCGGGGATCAGTGCCGGGCGGATGTTCGGGTCGAAGGTGAAGGTGGCCGACAGGTGATAGGTGTCGACCAGTGCGGCGGTGGCGAGGCAGCCGGGTTCGAGCACCGTGGCGATCG
>JAXHTL010000138.1:0-13245 GCA_034190095.1 Actinomycetota bacterium | reverse complement strand
AGCAGCGACGCGTCCGGAGCCGAGTAGTCGACGACAGCAGATAGGGACCGCCGCCCGTGGAGATATTCAGCGAGTATCGCGACCAGATCTTCGAGGCGTTCTGGACGACGATTCAGCTGACGGTGTTCGCGGGTGTCGGAGCACTGGTGCTGGGCACGGTGTTGGCCGCGATGCGGCTCTCACCGGTGCCGATGATGAACTGGCTGGGTACCAGCTATGTGAACATCGTGCGCAACACCCCGTTGACGCTGATCATCATCTTCTGCTCGCTGGGCTTGTCGCAGACCCTGGGGATCACCCTGGCCAACCGGCAGTCACCGACCTTCATCGAGGACAGCAACTTCCGGCTGGCCACTCTGGGGTTGGCCGTCTACACAGCGGCGTTCGTCTGCGAGACGGTGCGCTCGGGGGTCAACACGGTTCCGCTGGGGCAAGCCGAGGCGGCCAGGTCGCTGGGCCTGACGTTCGGACAGAACCTGCGGATCGTGCTGCTGCCTCAAGCTTTTCGGGCTGTCATCATCCCGCTGGGCTCGGTGTTGATCGCGTTGACGAAGAACACCACGATCGCCTCGGCCATCGGCGTGGCTGAGGCCGCGCTGTTGATGAAGGAGATGGTCGAGAACACCGCGGCGGTGATGGTGGTCGGCGGGATCTTCGCGCTCGGGTTTGTCGTCCTGACTCTGCCGACCGGGCTGTTCTTCGGCTGGTTGGGCAAGCGGTTGGCGGTGGCACGGTGATGAGCGCTCGCGCGAAGAACGGAACGATCCCGATGAGCGCTCGCGCGAAGAACGGAGCGGCACGATGAGCGCGGGATCATCGGTCCTCTTCGACGCCCCGGGGCCACGCGCGCGGGTGCGCAACCGCCTCATCTCGGTGATCACCGTGATCGTGGCGCTGCTGGTGGCCTGGGTGGTGCTCAGCCGGCTCTACGAGCGGGGGCAGTTGACCTCCGAGAAGTGGTCACCGTTCCTGACGTCGAACCTGTGGACCACCTACGTGCTGCCCGGCGTGAAGGGCACGCTGACCGCGGCAGCGGTGTCGATCGTGCTGGCATTGATCCTGGGCTTCGTGCTCGGTGTGGGCCGGCTTTCGACCCATGCGGGCATCCGATGGGTGTGTTCGGTGATCGTCGAGTTCTTCCGCGCCGTCCCGGTCCTGATCATGATGATCTTCGCGTACTTCTTCTATGCGGTGTACGCGGTGTTCCCCGCCGGACAACTGGCGCTGGCCGGGGTGATCACGGGCCTGACGCTATACAACGGGGCGGTGATCGCCGAGATCGTGCGCGCCGGCGTTCACGCGCTGCCCCGCGGGCAGACCGAGGCGGCCTCGGCACTGGGTCTGTCCTGGGGGCAGACCATGCGCGCGATTCTGCTTCCGCAGGCCGTCACCTCGATGCTGCCCGTGTTGATCTCGCAGCTGGTGGTGGTGCTCAAGGACACCGCGATCGGTTACCAGATCACGTTCGTCGAAATGGTGCGCCAGGGCACCGCGGTGGGCTCGGCCTACGGAAACTTCATCCCCGCGCTGATCGTGATCGCCATCCTGATGATCAGCCTGAACTTCACCCTGTCGTGGTTTGCCACGTGGTTGGAGCGCCGACTACGCCAGTCCCGCAAGGGCCGCGAGGAGCCGGCCGCCGAGGCCGCGATGGAAGAGGCCGGAGACCAGAGTCGCGGGACATGATTCAGCGGCCGATCGCCATGGAGCTCGACGTGCTGCCGGAGTCCGCACTGCGCAGCATGGTGGACCTGATGGTGCGGCTCATCGAGGCCGGCGGCGCCATCGTCATCATGATCGGTGCGATCGTGGCGACGGTGAAGTTCGCGGTGGCCCTGTGGCATCGCGACATCAACCAGTTCTCGTCTGTCCGGCTCACGCTGGCGCGGTTCCTGGTACTGGGCTTGGAGTTCCAACTCGCCGCCGACGTGTTGCGCACCGCGATCTCCCCGTCGTTCGAGGAGATCGGCAAGCTCGCGGCGATCGCCGCGATCAGGACCATCTTGAACTACTTCCTCAATCGCGAGATCGCCCAGGAACAGCGCGAGATCGAACTGGCGAAATCCCCACCTTCGCAAGAGCCGACAGGCTGATGACGATCATCGTCGGCGCCGCCTGGTGCATGGGCATCGCCGGGATCGTCCTCGGGGCCGCCGCGCTGATCGTCTTCCGTCAGCCGTTGCCGGCGTTGCGGGTGACGATGGAGATGTTCATCGCCGCGGGCCTGCTGCGGTTGAGCGTCGACAACTCGTGGGCCGCGATCGCCGGTGCCGCCATCGTGATCGCGGTACGCCGCATGATCACCCGCAGCCTGACCGCCGACTTCACCCGACCCGCGACCACCTCGGGGTGACCGGCCGGGCACGCGCCTAGACTCGGCGACGCTCCCATTCACCGGCCAGTTCGGCGGTCACGACGTCGGCGGCCATCGTCTGGCCGTATCCCCGCCGGGCCAGCATTCCCACCAGCCGTCTGGTCACCTTGTTCTGGGCATCCCGGTCCCCGGGGTCGCCGAGTTTCTCCCGGCGCAGCCGGTCGCGGACCAGCTTCTCGGCACGCTCGCGCTCGGCCCCGGCGTCGATATCGGCCAGCGCTGCGGTGATGACGTCGGAGTCGACGCCTTTGTCGCGCAGCTCGGCGGCCAGCGCACGCTTGCTCTTGCCCGAATTCGCCCTCCGGGACCGCACCCACTGTTCGGCGAAGGCCTCATCGTCGACGAGCGCCACCTCGGCCAACCGCTCGACGACCTCGGCTCCGATGTCCTCGGGGTAGCCGCGTTTGGCGAGCTGGTCCATCAGTTCCGCACGGGTACGGGCCCGCACGGTGAGCAGGCGCAGGCATACTGCCCGCGCCTGCTCGACGCGCTTGGCTCGATCCGCGGAATCCGACGGCAGGCTGCTAGAAGTCGACCGGAGCGGGAAGGACGTCATCGCCCGTCTCATCTGTCATCACGGCGCCGATACCGAGCTTCTCCTTGATCTTCTTCTCGATTTCGTTGGCCACCTCGGGATTCTCGAGCATGAAGTTGCGGGCGTTCTCCTTACCCTGCCCCAGCTGCTCACCGTCGTAGGTGAACCAGGAACCGGACTTACGGATGAAGCCCTGCTCGACACCCATGTCGATGAGCGAGCCCTCGCGGCTGATTCCCCTGCCGTACAAGATGTCGAACTCAGCCTGCTTGAACGGCGGCGACACCTTGTTCTTGACGATCTTGGCCCTGGTGCGGTTACCGACCGCGTCGGTGCCGTCCTTGAGCGTCTCGATCCGGCGCACATCGATCCGGACTGAGGCATAGAACTTCAAGGCCTTTCCGCCCGTGGTGGTTTCGGGTGAGTTGTGCACCATCACACCGTCGACGAAATAGTTGTGGTTGCCTTCGACCTCGATGTCGAACCGGTTCATCGACCGGGTCTGCGGCTTGACGTGCACATCGAGCACGCGCGCCGGCACCAGTCGCTGACTGGGCGCCACGAACTGGGGCGTCACGGTGCCGAGACCGCGGAATCGCGGAAGCAGCTTGTGCTGCATCGACGGCGCCATGTAGGGGGCCACCATCTCCTGGAACTGCGCCGAGGCCGCGGTGGAGAACACCAGCACGGCCTTACGCCGCGTCCCTGCGTAACGCAGACGAACGTCCAGCCCATGGGTGTCGCGCAGATAGTCGCACAGCCGAACCCGAGAGCCCTCTCCCATCGCCTCCACACAGATCTCGATGCGGCCGCTGCCACCTTCGGTGCGCTGCTGAAGCCCCTTGGAGCGCACCGTGAAACCGCCATCGTCCATGTACCAGACCGCCAAGGCCAGCGGGGTCAGCGCCTTGAGGTAGTCCTCGGACAGGAACTTCTTGCCGTCGCCGAGATAGACCGCCCGACGCAACTCACCCAGCTCGGCCAGCGGGGTGAAGTCCGCACACCGCGAGCCGTTGCCGTTCTCGCGGATCGTGTGCTTGACGTTGCCCAGCAGGTCGACCTTCCACTGCAGATAGTCGGCCTGCTTGGCGCTGGTCCCCATGCGGAAGCGCACACCGTTGCGGTCATGGCGGTTCGGGGACAGGTTTCCATCACCCATCAACGAGCCCAGGATGACCTGGAACTGCTGATCGCTGAGCAGGTGCGGTTCGGAGGCCATCACCTGGTCACCGGCGATGATGTCGCCGGCCTCCGTCCAGCCCGCGGGAGTGCGGACCAGGTGATTGGGGGTGGCCGCGAACTGGGACTTGCCGTTTCCGCCGGACTTGGCGACGGTGAACTGCAGGAACTGTTCGGCCGGCCCGTTGTTGAACCAGTTGACCACCTTGCGCGGGACGATCTGATCGCTGACCGGGTCGTAGGACATCACTTCGACGTCCATCTTGTTGTTGACGATCTTGCCGATCTTCTCGGTGGTGCCGTCGGCCAGCTGTACCCGGGTGCCGTAGGAGAAGCACCCGAACATCACGCCGATCTTCTCGCGCAGCTGGTTGATGAAGATGGCTGTGGTACCCGAACTGTTCAGCGCCCCGGTCATCTTGCGCAGCGCCTGGCTCATCAGCCGGGCCTGCAGGCCGACGTGGCTGTCCCCCATCTCGCCTTCGATCTCGGCCCTGGGCACCAGTGCGGCCACCGAGTCGATGACCAGGATGTCCAGCGCTCCGGACCGGATCAGCATGTCGGCGATCTCGAGCGCCTGCTCCCCGGTGTCGGGCTGGGAGACCAGCAGCGCATCGGTATCCACGCCGAGCTTCTGGGCGTAGTCGGGATCCAGGGCGTGCTCGGCGTCGATGAACGCCGCGATGCCGCCGGCGGCCTGGGCGTTGGCGACCGCATGCAGCGCGACGGTGGTCTTACCCGAGGACTCCGGGCCGTAGATCTCGATGACACGACCGCGGGGCAGGCCGCCGATGCCGAGCGCGACGTCGAGCGCGATCGAACCGGTGGGGATGACCGAGATCGGCTGCCGCACCTCCTCCCCGAGGCGCATCACCGAACCCTTGCCGAAATTCTTGTCGATCTGGGCGAGCGCCAGTTCCAGTGCTTTCTCGCGATCGGGGGCCTGCTGCGCCATGGTGGGTACCTCTCCGGTAGTCGTTGTTGACCGGTTCTCGGTCGGTTGGCCGTGACGGTAGGTCAGGGCACCGACAAGTTCTGCTGCCAAGTCCTCGACAAGCCAGGTGTCGAACACTGCCCACAGTAGACGAACAGGTGTTCGATTCAAGTGGACACGCCGAGGGGCTACCGTCGGAAGAATGACGACCGCCGAGGATGTCCGGATCTGGGCCGACGGCGAGCAGATCGCCACCTATCTCTACCGGCCGCGCGGCAGCGGGCGTGACGCCGCCTGCATCGTCATGGCCCACGGCTTCAGCGCCACCCGCGACGACGGCCTGCCCGCCTACGCCGAGGCTTTCTGCGACGCCGGCTACGTGGTGGCACTGTTCGACTACCGCCATTTCGGCGCCTCGACCGGCCAGCCGCGCCAACTGCTCGACATCGACAGACAACACGGCGACTACCGCACCGTGATCGAGTGGGCCCGCCACCTCGACGGGGTCGACCCCGACCGGATCGTGCTGTGGGGATCCTCGTTCTCCGGCGGCCACGTGCTCGCCGTCGCCGCCGGCGACCCGCGCATCGCCGCGGTGATCGCCCAGGCTCCGTTCACCGATTCCCTGCCCGTGCTGCGCGAGGTACCGCCGCGCACGGTGGCGGCGCTGACGCTGGCGGGCCTGCGAGACCAGCTCAACGCGTGGCGCCGACGCCCCGCGGTGATGATGCCCGCGGTCGGCGAGCCCGGCACCGTGGCCGCGATCACCTCGCCGGACGCCAGATCCGGTTTCGAAGCGATCGTCGGGCCGAACTCGCTGTGGCGCAACGAGGTGGCTGCGCGACTGATGCTCAGATTCGCGTTCTACCGGCCGGGCACCAAGACCTCCGGCCTACGCATGCCGGTGCTGATCTGCGTCTGCGACCACGACACGGTGACCCCGCCCGCCTCGACGATCGCGGCCGCGCAGCGCGCACCGCGCGGCGAGTTGCGCCACTATCCCTACGGGCATTTCGACATCTATCTCGACCCGCAGGTCAAGGCCGACCAGGTCGATTTCCTGCACCGCGTGTTCGGCACCGCTTCCCGGTAGTTCTCACCATCGGTCCCGCGGAACGTCGAAGTCCGCACACAGCGCCCGCCACACCTCGCGCGGCTCGACGCCGTCCTCGATGGCCTGCTCGGCGGTCCGACCGCCGACACTGCTCAGCACGTGATCGACCAGCATCGACGAGGCCCGGGCCGCGCCGAACTGCCCCTCCACGAGTTCGTGGAACTCCGTCAACCGCACACGCCCAACTTACGCCGACGCACCGAGGGCGTCATGGCACGCCCGTACCGGATCTTCGACCTGATCGACGGTCGCCCCGGCCCGGCGGGCGGCCTCCCGGTACCGGGGCGACCCGAGCACCTCGCCGGTGGCGGCGGCCAGCGCCGCGCCGGTCAGCGGCCGGACCAGCTGCGCACTCCCCTGGCGCACAACACGATTGGCGATCTCCCATTGGTCGCCACCACCGGGCACGACCACCATCGGCACCCCGGCCAGCAGCGCCTTCGCCACCGTCCCGTGGCCACCGCCACAGATCAGCAGATCGGCCTGGGCCAGGAGCTGGTCCTGGCGACCCAGACCCACCACCGCCCAGGGCGGCACCTGCTCGCCGGCGCCGTCGAGCCGGGACACCACCACCCGCGAGCCCATCGGCAGCACCCGCCCGGGAACCAGCACCTCCAGGGCGAGCTCGGCCATCCCCCGGGTTCCGGTCGTCGCCGTCGACGGCGCGACCACGACGAGGGGTCCGTCGCCCGCGGGCACCGTCAGCACCACGGACGTCGGCTCGAAGTGCAGCGGACCCACCACCACCGCCTCGGCGGGCCAGTCCGGCCGCGGAACCTCCAGGGCCGGCAGGGTGGCGATCAGACGCCGGACCGGCCCCGGCTCCTCGGCCGGCAGCCCGATCCCGACGCGAGCCGCCGCGCGCTGCCGCTGCCCCGCCCGCCACGATCGGGCGCTCAGCGCGCGCAGCAGTGCGTCCCGCGACCGGCCCCGCAGCCCGGTCCCGGCAGCCAGGCCGCTGCCCACCGGGGGCAACCCCTTGGACGGGCGATACAGCGGATGGGTGTTCAACTCGACCCAGGGCAGTCCGAGCAGGTCGGCGGCCAGACCGCCGCAGGTGGTGATGGAGTCCGACACCACCAGGGAGGGTTGCAGATCGGCGATGCGCCCGCGGTTGAGCACAGCCATGCGGGCTGCCCGCTGGTGGATCTTGGCACCGGCGTCGGCGTCATCGTCGACCGCGGTGGGGTCCAGACCGTCGAGTTCGACGGCGTCGATACCCTCCGAGCGGGCCACCGCCAGCCACCTGGTTCCGGTCAGCAGCGTGGGCGCATCGCCGGCTGCCAGGAACTTCAGACAGAGCGCGATTGCGGGGAAGGCGTGACCGGGGTCGGGTCCCGCGACCACCGCAACTCGCATGCGGGCTACCCTGCCACAGCCTCCGCCGTTAGGCTCGGGCGATATGACTGACAACGTCCCAGAGGTTTCCTCGAACGGATCCGTCGCCGCAGCCACCGACAACGCCGAGATCGTGCAGACCTTCCTGTCCGCCATGGCCGACGAGGACTTCGACACCGTCGAGTCGTTGGCCGCGCCCGATCTGCTCTGGCAGAACGTCGGGCTGCCATCGCTGCGCGGCCGCGCGCGGATCATGAAACTGCTCCGCAGCGGACAGGGCCGGATGGGGTTCGCCGTCAAGTTCCACCGGATCGCCGCCGACGGGGGCACCGTCCTGACCGAGCGCACCGACGCGCTGATCTTCGGGCCGGTGCGGCTGCAGTTCTGGGTGTGTGGCGCCTTCGAGGTGCGCGACGGCCAGATCGCGTTGTGGCGCGACTACTTCGATTTCTTCGACTTCCTCGTCAAGGCTCCGCTGCGGGCCGTTGTGGCGGCACTGGTCCCGTCCAAACGCGAGACGTTCTGAGTTCTGCGGTCGGCCGGACACCACGGGCTCCCGGGGCGCCCGTCGGGCCGCAGACCCGCCCGGTCAGCTGACCTGGGGGCGAGATTCCGCGGGCCCGACCGTGCGCCGGACCGGGCCGACGACCACCCCGAGGGTCAGTCCGTAGATGAGGTGACCGATGGCGAATATCCACGGGGTGAAAGCCGAGGCGGCCACGGTGTCGGCAGCCGACCACACCAGGAAGTGCATGACGAGCCAGAGCACCAGCCCGTAGACCAGACCCGAGCCCGCGGTGGTGGCAGCCGTCGGCAGCCACCCCCGGGCCGGCGTCATCAGTGCGGCGAAGACGACGCCGAACCCGATGGCGACGGCACCGTGCACGACCAGCCCGATCACCAGAGCCGCCACGCTGAAGGTGCCGTCCAGTGGCGCCGACGGAAACGCCGTGTGGGCGATGAGGTTGATCGGCGTCCAGAACCCTGCTCCGGTCAGTCCCATCGCGAGTATCGACCAGGCAGCCATCAACACCGCGCCCCCGGCTCCTCCGATCGCTCCGCGAAACAGTGCTGCCTTGTTCATGGGCCCTCCCCGGATCCTGGTCTCGATACGTGATCGCCTGACCGAATCGATTCCCGTTCCGAGGCCGTTCATGCGTGTACCGCGCAACCCAACGGGTAAAGCCCGGAGGTCCATCCCATGTCGATCACCGGGAGGCCATCCCATGACCACACCCGAATCCGGACAACTGATCGCGTCGTTCGACCGCTACGACGACGCGCAGGCACTCGTCGATCGGATGTCCGACGACGGGTTCCCCGTCGAGCATCTGCGCATCGTCGGCGACGGGGTGCGCACCGTGGAGCACGTCACCGGCCGGATGACCAACGGCAAGGCGGCGCTGGGAGGCGCAGCCACCGGCGCCTGGTTGGGATTGTTCGTCGGCCTGCTGTTCCTGCTGTTCGCCGTCGGCCCGCTCTGGCTGTGGATATGGGTACTGCTGATCCCGGTGCTGATCGGCGCCCTGTGGGGTGCGGCGCTGGGCTTCGCAGCACACTGGTCGACGAGGGGTACCCGCGACTTCTCGAGCGTTCGGACCCTGGCAGCTCGCCGCTACGACGTCTACGTCAGCGATGAGCAGGCCGCTGATGCCCGACGCTACGTCGAAGCTGCGCGCTAGCGGCCCGGACGGTACGGGCGTCAGGCGCCGCGCAGGCGGCCCAGTTCGTCGAAGGCCTGCGCCCACCCGGTCAGCCGGTCGGTGGCCGCCACGAGCTGGTCACGATACCGGCGTTGCGACATCGGCGAACTCGACAACGACCCCGAGTTCGCTGCGGACACCAGTTGGGCTGCCGCCGAAACCATTTCGTCGTACTGGCGGGCGCCACGGTTGAGTTGCGCGGTGAAGGCGTTGATGGTCGGGGTCAGATGGGCCCGCGACTGGGGCGCCGATTTGGCCGTCTTCTCCATCGAGACCACCTCGGTGGCGGTGGCCGCCATCGTCGCGGCGGTCTGTTCGGCGGCGACCCGCAGCTCGATCAGGTCGCCGGCGGGCAACAACTGCCCGCGCTCCATGACCCCCAACAGGGAGAACAGGCCGCGCTCGGAGGCCGACAGCGAGGCCATCGGCTGCCGGGCCGCCGAACCCCATGGCGGTAACCGCCGCGCGGTCCGGCTTCGCGGCGGCGGCAGCGGCTCCCCGCGCAGCCACCGGTAACGCAGGAACGCCAGCGTCGCGAGGAAGGCGGCGCCGACGGCGATCGGCGACGGAATGAACAACGCCCACACCGGGGTGCTCCAGGACGCCAGCAACGCCGTCACCCCGGCCCAGAACACCGTGCAGACGGTGAAGAACACACCCAGGCGCAGTGCCCAGCGCCGCTTGCGCAGCAGTTTGGCACGCGGGTCGGCCGCGGCGTGCAGCTTGTCGGCCACCATGTCCGACCATTCCGCGGCGGTATCCACGCCACGCTGGGCCAGGGAGCGCCAAGGCTCCCGTCTGCCGGTGTGGGTACTCATGCCGGTTCGCCTACGAAAGTCACTGCGACAACGGATTTTCCGGAGTCTGGTTGGGGGTGGAAGCCGGGGTGGCCGGGGTCTGTGCGGGCGCACCGCCTTGGTTACCGGCGGGCAGCTGCTCCCCGCGCATCGAGGCGCGGATCTGTTCCAGGCGTGAATGTCCGGCCATCTGGACGCTGGCCTGCTGGATCTCGGCCATCCGACCCTGCACCGAGTTCTCGGCCAGCTCGGCCGCCCCCATCGCGTTGGCGTAGCGGCGCTCGATCTTGTCGCGCACCTCGTCGAGGCTGGGGGTCGCCCCCGGTGCGGCGAGGTCGCTCATGGACCGCAACGAGGCGCTGACCTGCTCCTGCATCTTGGCTTGTTCCAGCTGGCTGAGCAGCTTGGTGCGCTCGGCGATCTTCTGCTGCAGCATCATCGCGTTCTGCTCGACGGCCTTCTTGGCCTGATCGGCGGCCTGCAACGCCTGATCGTGCATGCCCTTGAGGTCTTCGACGCTCTGCTCGGCGGTCACCAGCTGGGCGGCAAAGGCTTCGGCGGCGTTGTTGTACTCGGTGGCCTTGCCGGCGTCGCCGTTGGCCACCGCCTGATCGGCCAGGGTGAGCGCCTGACGCACGTTGACCTGCAGCTTCTCGATGTCGGCGAGCTGGCGGTTCAGCCGCATCTCCAGCTGACGCTGGTTGCCGATGACCTGGGCGGCCTGCTGTGTCAGCGCCTGATGCTGGCGTTGGGCTTCCTCGATGGCCTGCTGGATCTGCACCTTCGGATCGGCGTACTCGTCGACTTTCGAGCTGAACAGCGCCATGAGGTAGCGCCACGCCTTGACGAACGGATTGGCCATGAGTTCATTCCGCCTTCGTGTCTGTCGAACTTGCTGAAGTGCCGCCACCCCAACTTATCGGTTCCGCGCAGATCACCACACCCCTGCGCATCGAACCGGTCAGGCCACCGCCATCGACCGGGCGTGCGGGATGACGACCTTGGTGCTGACGTCGATACCGGCGGTGCTCGCCGCCTCCTGCGACTCCTCGTGCGCCAGCTCGTCACCGGCGGCGCTCAGCACCCGCGACAGCGGGACGTCCAGCGCACCGCAGATGGCACCCAGCAACTCGCTGGAGGCCTCCTTGCGACCGCGCTCCACCTCGGACAGGTAGCCCAGGCTGACCCGGGCGGAATCGGAGACCTCGCGCAGCGTGCGTCCCTGCTCGACTCGGACGCGACGCAACACGTCGCCGATCACCTCGCGCAGCAATGTCGTCATCGCGGTCTCCTTGCCTTCCGGTGCCATGTCGGGGTGAGCTCGGTGTTCCTCATGTGTCTACCCACCCCAACGCGCGGGACCGTCGGAATGGTTCCCGTCACCGGGTTCCGGCATGCGCGGTCTTCACCCGCTGGGCTGGCTTTCCACCAGCTCGCGCAGCCTGCGCAGCGCCGCGTGCACCGCGGCCAGCCGGATCTCCCAGCGGGAACCGTCCAGCAGCAGCGCGTCGACCTCGGTGTCGACCGGCCCGGCGATGCCGATGAACACAGTGCCCACGGGGTGTCCGCCGTGCGGTTCCGGCCCGGCGACACCGGTCAGACCCACCCCCCAGGTCGCGCCGCAGCGCTGCTGGGCCCCGACGGCCAACGCGCGGGCGGTGGGCTCGGCGACCGGCCCGACATCGGACAGCAGCTCCGGTGCCACGCCGGCCAGGGCGATCTTGGTCTCCACCGTGTAGGTGACCAGTCCGCCGCACAGCACCATGCTCGCGCCGGGCACTCCCCCGAGTGTCGCGGCCAGCAGACCCGCGGTGAGCGACTCGGCGGTGGCCACGCTCTGGCGCCGCACCGTCAGATCGGCGACCAGCGCACGGGCGTCATCAGTGACCAGCGGGTCGTCCACGCCAGTCCCTGACCGCTGAGACGAAGTAGTCCACGCCGGTCAGCACCGTGAGCACCACCGCCGCCGACATGACCACCCACCCGAAAACCAGCCAGCCACCCGACAGCGGCAGCACGAAAAGCCCGATCGCCACCGCCTGGACCAGCGTCTTCAGCTTGCCGCCGCGGCTGGCCGGGATGACACCGCGGCGCAGCACCACGAAGCGCAGCACCGTCACCCCGACTTCGCGTGCCAGGATGACCGCCGTCACCCACCAGGGCAGGTCCCCCAGAACCGAGAGCCCGATCAGGGCCGCGCCGATCAGCGCCTTGTCCGCGATCGGGTCGGCCAGCGTGCCGAATTCGGTCACCATGCCGTAGCTGCGGGCCAGCGCCCCGTCGAACCGGTCGGTGATCACGGCAGCCGCGAACACGATGAATGCGACCACCCGCCAGTACGTTTCATGGCCGTCACCGACGAAGAGCGCGACGAGGAAAACCGGCACCAGCACCAGCCGGACGCCGGTCAGCGCGTTGGCCAGATTGGCCACCCGGACGCGCGGCACCACCGGATCGGTATGTGGTTGGCCCGGCACCGCCACAGAATACTTGTTGGCAGTACCGATATTCTTCGGTGTGTGAGCGCAGATCCCGACGACTCCGCGGCTCAGCTCGTCGTGCGGCGCGCCCGCACCTCCGATGTGCCGGCCATCAAGGCGCTCGTCGACATCTACGCCGGCAAGATCCTGCTGGAGAAGAACCTGGTGACGCTGTATGAGTCGGTCCAGGAGTTCTGGGTTGCCGAACTGGCCGACGAGCTGATCGGCTGCGGTGCGCTGCACGTGCTGTGGTCGGATCTGGGCGAGGTGCGCACCGTGGCGGTGCACCCCAAGGTCCGGGGCCGGGGGGTCGGTCACGCGCTGGTCGACCAGTTGCTCACGGTGGCCAAGGAACTGCACCTGCAGCGGATCTTCGTGCTCACCTTCGAGGTGGACTTCTTCAGCCGGCACGGGTTCGCCGAGATCGACGGCACTCCGGTCACCGCGGAGGTCTACGAGGAGATGTGCCGGTCCTACGACACCGGCGTCGCGGAGTTCCTGGACCTGTCCTTCGTCAAGCCCAACATCCTGGGCAACACCCGGATGCTGCTGACCCTCTGACCCACGGCGTCCCCGCCGAAGTGGCATATTCCAGCAGCGTCCTACTCGACCTTTCGCTGCCGGAATGCCGTTTCGGCGCCGGGTGGGGGTCTAGAACTCGTCGTCGGGACCGTCGGAGCCGTCGGAGCCTGAGGCATCGCTGCCGCCGCGGATCAGGGCCAGCGTCCCGGCCAGCTCGTCGGGTTTGACCAGCACCTCGCGCGCCTTCGAACCCTCCGAGGGGCCGACGA
>JAXHTL010000137.1:0-13316 GCA_034190095.1 Actinomycetota bacterium | reverse complement strand
TGGTCGGCACCGACGTGGGCTGGGTGGCCGGCCGGGGACCGGAGGTGTGCGGCACCGGGGAGGCCCTGCTGTTGGCCGTGACGGGCCGCCTCGCGGCGGTGCGCGGCGAACTGTCCGGGCCGGGGGTGCCCATGCTGGGTTGACCCCGCCGTCACCGAGGGACACCGAATCGCCCCCGGTGGGCCCACACCGTGGTGAAGGTGCGGTGCGCGTCACGCTGGGCCCTGCCGTCGAGCTCCGGTGCACGTCGGCAGCCACACATCGACCCCGACAGCAACTACCGGCGCAACCAACAGAAAACCCCGGCCGATGGCCGGGGCAATCTGTCACCGATGACGCGACTCAGGTGTAACCCATGACGCGACTCATCACACTGGAGCCGCCTGGGGGAATCGAACCCCCGACCTATTCATTACGAGTGAATCGCTCTGCCGACTGAGCTAAGGCGGCCTGCTGCACCGGTGACCCGGCGCCGTCAGCGGCCTGAGTCTACGGCAGGGCCCACCGACGGCCAAAGTTGCGCCCTCACCGCAGCGGACGTCAGCTGCGCAGCGCCTGCCCGATGGTCCCGACCATGGCGTCGACGGCGAACTTCGGTTTGACGTTGACCGAGAGCGCCTCCCGACAGTCCAGCACCGCTTCCATACAGCGCAGCAGCTTGTCCGGCGGAGCGTGGGCGGCCAGTGCAGAGATCTTCTCGCCCATGTCGGGATGGTTCGGCGCGATCTCACCCGCCCCCGAGGCCACCAGCAGCGCGTCCCGGAAGTACGTCGCCAGATCGATCAGGGCCCGGTCCAGGGCGTCCCGGGAGGCGCGGGTGTGCCGGGACTTCTGCCGCCGTTCGAGTTCCTTGATGGCCCCCGTCGCGCCGCGCATCGTCGTTGCCGTGCCCTTGCCGGTGCCGCCCGCGCCCAGTGCGGTGCGCAACTCCTCGGCCTCGACCTCGTTGCGGTCCCCGGTGAGCGCCTTGGCCTCGGCCTCGGCGGTGGCCACCAGCTCCTCGGCGGCCGCATACGCCCGCGAGGGCGTCGCCGCGTCGCGGGCCAGCCCCAGTGCCCGCTGGCGCCGTTGCCGGGCCTGCTCGTCGGTGGCGAGCCGGCGCGCCCTTCCCACGTGCCCGCCGCTGACCGATGCGGCCCAGGCGGCCTCGGCCTCGGACAGGCCGTCGGAATCGACCAGCACCCGCGCGATGGCGTCCACCGAGGGGGTCACCAGCGCGACATGACGGCACCGCGAGCGCAGCGTGATCGCGATGTCCTCCGGATCCACCGAGGGAGCGCAGAGCAGGAAGACCGTCGACGGCGGCGGCTCCTCGACCACCTTCAGCAAGGCGTTGCCCGCGCCCTCGGTCAGCCGGTCGGCGTCCTCGATCACCACGATCTGCCATCGGCCGGTCCCGGGGCGACGGGACGCGATCTGGACGATGCCGCGCATCGCGTCGACGCCGATCGAGAGGCCCTCCGGGATGATCCGGCGCACGTCGGCATGGGTCCCGGCCATCGTGGTGGTGCAGGCCCGGCACTCCCCGCACCCGGGCGGCCCGTCCGAGGTGCACTGCAACGCCGCCGCGAAACACAATGCGGCCACTGACCGCCCCGACCCCGGCGGGCCGGTGATCAGCCATGCGTGGGTCATCGTGCCGCCCGCCTCCAGCGCCCCGCTGTGAGCGGAATCACCGCGGGCCGCCCGGGCGGCCGACATCAGCTCCGACTCCACTGCGTCCTGGCCCACCAGGCGCGAAAAAACACCCGTCATCGCCGATAACAGTAGTGCTGCGAACCGACACGTCAGTCCCAGACGCCCCCTCGCCGTCAGCTGCGCCCGATACGGTGAACGAATGGCTGCCGAAGCGATCCCGATCGGGCGAATCAGTGCATTCGCCCGCTGGGTCGCGCGCACCCCGTGGCCGGTGTTCACGCTGGGCATGCTGCAGGCCGACATCATCGGCGCGCTGCTGGTGCTGGGCTTCCTGCGGTTCGGGCTACCGCCCGAGGACCGCATCCAGCTGCAGGACCTGCCGACCTACAACCTGGCCATCTTCCTGGCCTATCTGTTCGTCTCGTTCACCGTGGCGTCCTACTTCACCCTGCGCATGCTGATCCCGGTGATGCGCTGGCAGCGTCGCGACATGCTGCTCGGCGACCGGGATCCGGCCGACACCGAGGTGGCCCGGATGCGGGCGCTGAAGATGCCGTTCTACCGCTCGCTGATCAGCGCCACCAACTGGCTGCTGGGCTCGGTGGTGTTCATCGTGGCCAGTTGGCCGGTGGCGAGCAAGTCGGCGCCGGTGGTGGCGGTGGCCACCGGCCTGGGCGCCACGGCCACCGCGATCATCGGCTATCTGCAGTCCGAACGCGTGTTGCGCCCGGTGGCGGTCGCCGCCCTGCGCGGCGGTGTCCCCGAGACGTTCCGCGCGCCGGGGGTGATTCTGCGCCAGGTGCTGACCTGGGTGCTGTCCACCGGGGTTCCGGTGCTGGCGATCGTGCTGGCGCTGGTGGCCAGCCAGTTCTCCATACTCACCGCGCCGGCCGACCGTTTGGTCACCACGATCCTGTTGTTGGCCATCGTCGCGCTGGTGATCGGGCTGTCGAGCACCGTGCTGGTGGCGATGTCGATCGCCGACCCGCTGCGGCAGCTGCGCTGGGCCCTCGGTGAGGTGCAGCGCGGAAACTACAACGCCCACATGCAGATCTACGACGCCAGCGAGCTCGGCCTGCTGCAGGCCGGCTTCAACGACATGGTGCGTGATCTCGCCGAGCGACAACGGTTGCGCGACCTCTTCGGCCGCTACGTCGGCGAAGACGTCGCGCGCCGGGCACTGGAACGCGGTACCGAACTCGGCGGCCAGGAACGCGAGGTCGCGGTCCTGTTCGTCGACCTGGTCGGCTCGACGCACCTGGCGGCGACCATCCCGGCGGCCGAAGTGGTCAACCTGCTCAACGACTTCTTCCGCGTCGTGGTCGACACCGTCAACCGCCACGGCGGCTTCGTCAACAAATTCCAGGGCGACGCCGCGCTGGCCATCTTCGGCGCCCCGATCGAGCACCCGGATGCCTCCGGGGCGGCACTGGCCGCGTCCCGGGAACTGCACGACGAACTGATCCGGGTGCTCGGCGAGACCGACTTCGGCATCGGCGTCTCGGCGGGCCGGGCGATCGCCGGCCACATCGGCGCCCAGGCCCGCTTCGAATACACCGTCATCGGCGACCCGGTCAACGAGGCCGCCCGGCTCACGGAGCTGGCCAAGCTGGAGAAGGGCCACGTGCTGGCGTCGGCGGTCGCCGTCAGCGACGCGCTCGACGCCGAAGCGCTGTGCTGGGATGTCGGCGAGATCGTCGAGTTGCGCGGACGCACCGCCCCCACCCAGCTGGCACGTCCGGTGAACCTGGTTCGCGCCGACGAGGTCGACCTGACCCGCTAGCTGCCCTTCTTGGCGGCCTTCTTCTTCGCCGGCGCCTTCTTCGCGGCCTTCTTGGTCGCCTTCTTCTTCACCGGGCCACGGGCACGGCGGTCGGCCAGCAGCTCGGCGGCCCGCTCGTCGGTGATCGAGGTCACCTCGTCACCCTTGCGCAGGCTGGCGTTGGTCTCCCCGTCGGTGACGTACGGACCGAACCGGCCGTCCTTGATCACCATCGGCTTGCCGCTGGCCGGATCGTTGCCCAGCTCCCGCAGCGGCGGGGCCGAAGCCCGCTGGCCGGCACGACGTTTGGGCTCGGCGTAGATCTTGAGCGCCTCCTCGAGGGTGATCTCGAAGATCTGGTCCTCGGTGGAAAGCGAACGGGAATCGGTGCCGCGCTTCAGGTACGGGCCGTAGCGGCCGTTCTGCGCGGTGATCTCCTCACCGTTGTCCGGGTCGACACCGACCACCCGCGGCAGCGACAGCAGCTTGAGCGCATCGTCGAGAGTCACCGTCTCGAGGTCCATCGACCGCAGCAGCGACCCGGTCCGGGGTTTGGGTCCGGTCGGCTTCTTGCCCTTCTTGGCACCCGACCCGGCCTCGCCGTCATCGGGCGGTTCCGGCAGCACCTCGGTGACATAAGGTCCGTACCGGCCGTCCTTGGCGACGATCTCGTGACCGGTCTGGGGGTCGACTCCCAGCGAACGTCCCTCCTGCGGTGTCGCGAAGGCCTTTTCGGCCAATTCCAGCGTCAGCTCGTCGGGGGTCAGTTCGTCTTTGAGGTTGGCGCGCTGCGGTTTGAGCTCACCGGGGTTGTCCGGGTCGGCCACCATGCGCTCGAGATACGCTCCGTTGCGCCCGACCCGGACGTTGACCGCCCGGCCCTCGGCGTCGTCGAAGAGCTTGATGGAGTTGACTTCCCGGGCGTCGATCTCCTCGAGGTTGCCGCCGACGAGCTTCTTGAGCCCGCCGGCCCGCGCGATGGAGCCCTCGACACCGTGTTCACCGCCGAAGTAGAAGTTCGACAGCCAATTGGAGCGCCGCTCCAACCCGGCGGCGATCTGGTCGAGCTCGTCTTCCATCGCCGCGGTGAAGTCGTAATCCACCAGCCGTGCGAAATGCTGTTCCAGCAGGCCGATCACAGCGAACGCCACCCACGACGGAACCAGGGCGCTGCCCTTCTTGTGGACGTAACCGCGGTCCTGGATCGTCTTGATGATCGAGCTGTAGGTCGACGGCCGGCCGATGCCGAGATCTTCGAGCGCCTTGATCAGCGACGCCTCGGTGTAGCGGGCCGGCGGCGAGGTGGCATGCCCGTCTGCGGTCAGGTCCTTGGCGTCCACCCGCTGCCCCTGGGTCAGGTTCGGCAGCCTGCTCTCGGCGTCGTCGGCCTCTCCGCCGGCGAGGTCGTCGATGCTCTCGACGTAGGCCTTGAGGAAGCCGGGGAAGGTGATGGTCCGGCCACTGGCGTTGAACACCACCTGGACGTCGGAGGCGGCGACTCCGCCTAATGTCGCCGCCGGGGCGGCTCCGGCGATGCGCAGGCTCAGCGTGGTGCCCCGCGCGTCGGCCATCTGCGAGGCCACGGTGCGCTGCCAGATCAACTCGTAGAGCCGGAACTCGTCGGTGTCGAGCTGGGCGTGCAACTGTCCAGGGGTGGCGAACACATCGCCGGCCGGGCGGATGGCCTCATGGGCCTCCTGGGCGTTCTTCACCTTGCGGGTGTACTGCCGCGCGGTCGGGTGCACGTACTCCTCGCCGTAGAGCTGGCGGGCCTGATTACGGGCGGCGTCAATGGCCGACTGCGACAGCGTGGTCGAGTCGGTACGCATGTAGGTGATGTAGCCGTTCTCGTACAGCCGTTGCGCGATGCTCATCGTGCGTTCCGAGGAGAACCGCAGCTTGCGCCCGGCCTCCTGCTGCAGCGTCGAGGTCATGAACGGCGCGTACGGACGGCGCGTGTAGGGCTTCTGCTCGACCGAGGACACCGAGAGCTGCGCGCCGCGCAGCCCGGTGGCCAGCGACTGAGCCCCGGCCTCGTCGAGGACGAGCACCTCGTCGGGCTTCTTGAGCGCACCCAGCGAGTCGAAGTCCCGGCCGGCGGCGACGCGGCGGCCGTCCACGGTGTTGAGCTTGGCGGTGAAGGTCGGTGGCTGGGCCTGTGCGTCGGAGACGCTGGCGTCCAGTTCGGCGGTGACGTCCCAGTAGGCAGCGCTGCGGAAGGCCATCCGCTCCCGCTCGCGCTGCACGATGATCCGGGTCGCCACGGACTGCACCCGGCCGGCCGACAGCTTCGGCGCAACCTTCTTCCACAGCACCGGGCTGACCTCGTAGCCGTAGAGCCGGTCCAGGATGCGGCGGGTCTCCTGCGCGTCGACCAGGTCGTTGTCCAGGTCGCGCGGGTCCGCGGCGGCCGCCCTGATGGCCGGCTCGGTGATCTCGTGGAACACCATCCGCTTGACCGGGATGCGCGGTTTGAGCGTTTCGAGCAGGTGCCAGGCGATGGCCTCGCCTTCGCGGTCACCGTCGGTGGCCAGGTAGAGCTCGTCGACGCTCTTGAGCTTGTCCTTCAGCTCGGCGACGGTGCTCTTCTTGTCCGGGCTGACGATGTAGAGCGGTTCGAAGTCCTCGTCGACGTTGACCCCGAGCCGGGCCCACGGCTGCGACTTGTACTTGGCGGGCACGTCCGCCGCAGCCCGAGGCAGGTCGCGGATGTGTCCGCGGGACGATTCGACGACGTAGTCGGACCCGAGATAGCCGGCGATTTTGCGCGCCTTGGTCGGCGACTCGACAATGACGAGTCGCCGGACACCTCGGTTACCCCCGCTGCCGCGGTCCCCGTCAGCCACCAATCTGGCCCACTGTTATAGCTCCACTTCTCCTGCTGCCCGCGCACGGCATGTAACCACGCCAGGCGCTTCGGCATCTGACAATTTCGCACCCCGGACGTGCCGACGCAAACTGTCCCTCCCGTGGCGGAGGTCCGCAGACCGGCTAGATCCGCGGCCAATGGGACAACGCATCGGCTCCCTGCGGGGGTTCCCCCACGTTCTCTACCAGCCGTGATAGCCGTCGCCGCCCACTGATGCGCAGTGCTGGACGGGCCCCCCGGGTACCGATCAGGGTCGGCGCGATCCCGACCCTCATCATGGCCGACGCAAGGGCCGAGTGGGTGTCGGGAGCGTGTGGATCCAAGCCGAGCAGGTACCGGTCGGACTCCGGGGTGCCGGCGGCCAATGTCCACGCCCGCAGTTCCCGCGGGCCCGGCAACCACTGCGCAGGCACCGTCTTGACCGCGCCCCGCGTCCACTGCTCGGCGATCCCGACCAGCCGGGCGTCCAGACCGGTGCGCACCAGCGGCGTGTTCTCGTCGGTGCGGACGATCTCGGGCGTCAGGCCGGCATCGGTGATCATCTCGGCCAGGCCGTCGGCCCGCCACGTCGAGTCGACCACCACCGACAGCCGGGCCGTCTGCCCCTGCGGCCCGCCGACCAGCACGACCTGCCCCGAAGCAGCCAGGATCCCGGTCAGGTCGGCGATCGCCGGCGGCACCGACTCAGCCGAGAAGAAGGACAGCTGGCTCACAGCACAGACCCTAGGCCAGCAGGGCCCTACACAAGCGTCACCAGGCCGCACAGACTCCCGGAAAGAGGAACACCCCCGCGCAGTCCGGAACGGATGACGCGGGGGTGTTCAGTAATCCTTCGAGCCTGCGGCTCGGTGGTCTTCGGTCGGTCGCTTGACTCAGACGGTCCGAACGCCGGTGGCCTGCGGGCCCTTGGGGCTCTGGCCTACCTCGAACTCGACCTTCTGGTTCTCCTCCAGGGTGCGGAAGCCGCTTCCCTGGATCTCCGTGTAGTGGACAAACACGTCCGCCGACCCATCTTCAGGCGCGATGAAGCCGAACCCCTTCTCCGCGTTGAACCACTTCACAGTTCCCTGTGGCATCTCTCGTACTTTCCTTCTCTGTATTCACCGGGTGCGATCCACCGTCTTTCGGCAGACCGGGCCCGTTCCGACCGCCATACCTTCGTGGAGTGCTCGGAACTCGACCCGACCTACAACCCTCGCAGGAACCGCGATCGCAACGTCGTTCCTGCGAGTGTTGAGACACGAACACAGAAGCTGCGACCGCAAGTAGTCAATCACGTTCCGGCCTGCGGCGACAGTCTCAACGCCATCACGTAGTGAACAATTCACGTACGACACGTCCCGGCCGGTCCCCGTGACCGGCTTTTGGGCGGTTTCACGGCGACGTCGGCGGAGGTGATCGGTGGCAGACAGCGAAGCAGATCCGATGCCCGAGTTCGGCCGTGCCCTGCTGGCCGGCGCGGTCGACGGTACCGCCGCCGGCGAAGACCCGGTGCGCCACGTCGCCGACCTGCCGCCCCGCCGGGCCAGTTCCCGGCAGTGGCCGCACTGGGCCGACCCAGATGTGCTGCAGGCCTTCCGCGATCGGGGTATCGAGGCGCCGTGGTCGCATCAGCACGCCGCCGCCGACCTCGCTCATGCCGGTCGCCACGTGGTGCTGAGCACCGGCACCGCCTCGGGCAAATCGCTGGCCTACCAGCTGCCGATTCTGACCGCGCTGGCACAGAATCCGCGAGCGCGGGCGCTGTATCTGGCCCCTACCAAGGCACTCGGACACGATCAGCTGCGGGCAGCGGCCGAGCTCACCGCGGCGGTACCGGCACTGGCCGACGCCGCGCCCTCCCCCTACGACGGTGACAGCCCGGCCGAGGTGCGCCGGTACGCCCGGGAGAGATCCCGCTGGATCTTCTCCAACCCGGACATGATCCATCTGTCGATGCTGCGCAACCACGCCCGCTGGGCGGTGTTCCTGCGCCACCTCCGCTATGTAGTGGTCGACGAATGCCATTACTACCGAGGAATTTTCGGGTCCAACGTGGCCATGGTCCTACGCCGGTTGCTGCGCCTGTGCGCCCGCTACTGCCCGCCGGGCGGCGACTGGAGCGGCCCGACGGTCATCTTCTCCAGCGCGACCACCGCCGAACCGGCCATCACGGCCTCGGAGCTGATCGGCCAGACGGTGGCGGAGGTGACCGAGGACGGATCCCCGCAGGGCGCGCGGACAGTGGCCCTGTGGGAACCGGCGCTGCTGGCCGACCTGCTCGGGGAGAACGGTGCACCGGTGCGCCGTTCGGCCGGCGCCGAGGCGTCGCGGGTGATGGCCGATCTGATGCGGGAGGGGGCACGGACGTTGACGTTCGTGCGGTCGCGTCGCGGTGCCGAGCTCGTCGCGCTGGGGACGAAGGCCCGGTTGACCGACGGCGCACCGGAACTCGCCGAGCAGGTGGCGTCCTACCGGGCCGGCTACCTCGCCGAGGACCGTCGCCGGCTCGAGCGCGCCCTGGCCGACGGCGAGCTGCGCGGCGTGGCCACTACCAACGCGCTCGAGCTCGGCGTCGACATCGCCGGCCTGGACGCGGTTGTGCTGGCAGGGTTCCCCGGTACGGTCGCATCGTTCTGGCAGCAGGCTGGACGCGCCGGCCGGCGCGGGCAGGGCGCGCTGATCGTGCTGATCGCCCGGGACGATCCCCTCGACACCTATCTCGTGCACCACCCCGCGGCCCTGCTGGACAAACCGATCGAACGGGTGGTGATCGATCCGACCAATCCGCACATCCTCGGTCCGCAGATCCTCTGCGCGGCGGCCGAAATGCCGTTGACCGATGCCGAAGTGCGCGCCTGGGAGGCCGAGGCGGTGGCCGCCTCCCTGGTCGACGACGGCCTGTTGCGCCGGCGACCGCACGGCTATTTCCCGGCCGCGGGCGTGGATCCGCACCCGGCGGTGGACATCCGGGGCTCGACCGGCGGCCAGGTCGCGATCCTGGAGGCCGGAACCGGACGGATGCTGGGTAGCACCGGGGCAGGACAGGCTCCGGCCTCGGTGCACCCCGGCGCGGTGCATCTGCATCAGGGCGAGAGCTACATCGTCGATTCCCTGGACCTCGAAGCCGGAATCGCGTTCGTGCACGCCGAGGACCCCGGCTACACGACGTTCGCGCGAGAGCTGACCGACATCGCAGTCACCGGCGCCGGCGAACGCACCGAATTCGGGCCGGTCACCGTCGGCCTGGTGCCGGTGTCGGTCAGCAACACCGTCACCGGGTATCTGCGCCGCCGCGTGGACGGCGAGGTGATCGACTTCGTCGAGCTCGACATGCCGACCCGCACGCTGGAAACCATGGCCGCGATGTGCACGATCACTCCGGAAGCGCTGCAACACTGCGGGATCGACCTACTTCGCGTCCCCGGATCGCTGCACGCCGCCGAGCACGCCGCGATCGGCCTGCTTCCCCTGATCGCCAGTTGCGACCGCAGCGACATCGGCGGGGTGTCCACCGCGGCCGGCCCGGTGGAGGGACTGCCGAGCATCTTCGTCTACGACGGTCATCCCGGCGGCGCGGGCTTCGCGGCCCGCGGGTTCGCCATGCTGTCCGATTGGTGGACCGCCACCGCCGAAGCGATCGAGGCCTGTGAGTGCCCCGCCGGGTGCCCGTCGTGCGTGCAGTCGCCCAAGTGCGGAAACGGCAACGACCCGCTCGACAAGGACGGCGCCCTGCGGGTGCTCCGGCTGGTGATCGACGCGCTGGCCGGCCGTTAGGGCCGGCTGCCCGATGATGGGCCGGTGGCCGTCTACCGCTCGGTAGGATATCGGCCATGACCCACGACTGGATGCTCGTGGAAACACTCGGCGACGAACCGGCCGTCGTCGCGCAGGGGGCCCACACCAAGGACCTGGTGCCCGTCGGCACGTTTCTGCGGCGCAACCCCCATCTGATGGCCATCCAGACCGCGATCGGTGAGACGGTCCGCGCCGGCAACGGCTTGACCAGCATCACGCCGAAGAACGATCGGGTGATCCGCACCGAGGTGGTTCAGATGTCCGACGGCCGCATCCACGGTGTGCACATCTGGCTGGGCGCCCCCGACGAGGAGCCGCCACCGCGTCCGATGGTGGGCTCACTGATCTGGGACCTGACCTCCGGCACCGCGACGGACACCCGCGAGTCGCTGCTGGTCGGCGGCTGGGACCCGGCCCGGCAGTCCACCCACGGGCGCGCCTTCGCCGACGACCTGCCCCGCCGCGAGCTCAAACCGAGCGAGGCCGAGGTCCTGAGCATGGTCATCGAACCTCAGCTGGGCGTGTCCATCTGCAACACCTGGGACGTCACCGACTACCGCGGCGAACAGATCACGGTCGGGTTCGTCGCCCGCTCGATGCCCGAGATCTCCGAGGACGGCACCGAGCGCATGATCTGTCGCGCGATGAACTGGCGCAGCGTCCGCGAGGGCTCGGGTATTCAGCACGAGCTGCTCGCCCAACGGATCGTCGAGAGCCTCGCCGAGCCCGGGGTGTACCGGGCGTTGGTCGATCCGCGGCACTGGACGCTGCTCAAGTGGCTCGACGACCCTGCGCCGTTCTTCGACTGGCGTGCCGGAATCGTCAGCGCGGAAGCGATCCACCCCGACGACCGGGCCACCATGGCGGCGATGGTCGCCGAATTCGCCCACGGCACAACCTCGGGGGTGCTACGGATGGTCGCCCACAACGGCGGGTGGACACCGGTGCATGTGATGGTGCACCGCGTGGAACTCGGCAACGGTGTCTACGCCGGGCTGGCCGCGCTGCGGATACCGACCGAGGACGAGCTCAGGGCGGTCGGTCTGGATGCCGACCCGGCGCCGAGCGGCAACTCCCGCCGGCATTTCTCCCGGCGGGACAGGGCAGCCAAGAACGAAGCCGCCAAGAACTAGCGCGGCCGCTCCTGCGGGCCGGCCCGCGCGACCGCGGTGGCCGGAGCACTCCAGCGCAACCCCCCGGCCCGTGCGGTCACCGTGACGACGACGTCCAGACCCTCGACGAGGCATTCGGCGTGGGTGTCCATCGACCGGGCGATCCGATCTGCCCGCGCGCAGGCCCGGGCGGGGCCGGCCGAGAGCTGGGCCGCCCCTGCCAGCGCAGCGAGATCGGCGGCCGACTGTGCCCGGTGGCGAGCGATCACCGCCGCCCCGAGGTGGGCGCCGCCGACCGAGACGGTCACCAGTGCGGCGACCATCGCCGCGGCGAGGACGCCGGCAGAACCCTGTTCACCGGCCCGCCGTCTCGGTCGCGGCCACCGCATCGGCGCTGATGGAAATCCCCGGAAGTAGCGCCGATTTCGTGCTGACGGTCGCGACCACGACATCACCGTCGCGGCGCAGGCCCACCTGAGCTCCGGTCGGCGCGACCGCGCGGGCGGCGTGCAGGGCCGCTCGCTCGTCACCGCGCGCGGCGAGCCGGGCAGCCTCCCGGGCTGCGTCGATGCAGCGAATCTGCGCGGCCAGCGCCGTGAGCCCGGCCAGACACACGACCAGCGTGGCCACCAACGCCAGAATGGCGAAAGCAGTTTCGGCGGTGGCCATTCCGGATTCCGGATGCGCATAGTCGGCAACCCCGGCTAGACGTTGGTGTTGAGTGCCCGCGCGATGATGTTGGTCAGCGCGGTGACGATCGAGTCGCCGGTGATGACGGTGTAGAGGATCGCACCGAAGGCCGCGGCGGCCACCGTTCCTATCGCATACTCCACCGTCGACATTCCGTCGTCGGCGACGGCGAGGACCAGCAGTCGAGCACGCATGTCCTGCAATCTCGCCTGAATCCACTGTCTCCACATCGTTTTCCCCTTCATCTCGTGTCACAGCACTCCCGACTGCAGAACGTCACCCGCCAGGCCCGCCACGACCGGCACGATGCCCAGGCAGACGAAGGCGGGCAGAAAGCACAGGCCCAGCGGGGCGGCGATCATCACCGAGGCGCGCTCGGCTCGGGCGGTGGCTCCGTCGGCGGCCTCGGCACGCAGTTGAGCGGCCAACTCGTCGGTGCGCTGCGCCAGTGCGGCACCCGAGGCGGCCGACCGGCGCGCCATCCGCAGAAACGTGGCGGAATGGTCATCCACCGCCGCCCCGCTTCGCCCCCAGGCCTGGATCGGATCAGCGCCCAGCGCCAGTAGGTCGGCCGCCCGGCGCAACACACCCGCCAGTTCGGTGGGCGCCGAAGCCGCCACTGCCGCCGCGGCGCCGGATACCGCCATCCCCGACCGCAGACAGGCACCCAGCAGGTCGAGGGCCCCCGCTCGGGCCAGTAGGTCGTGGCCCGGCGTCCGGCCCTCGGCACCGGGCGGCACCGGTGAGCCGGACCCCAGCCTGGCTTTCGCCGGCTGCGGCCAGGCCAACAGCGAGACCGCGAGAAGTGCTGCGGTCCAGATCATGTCAGCGCCCGTGCCAGGATTGCGTCCGACCACAACAGACCTGCACACAGCAGCGCCGTTCCGGTGACCAGTAACCACCCGCCGGTGCTGCCCGACAGCAGGAAGCCCACCGGATCGGCTCCGAGCGCGTGCCCCAGGGCAAGCCCCAGCACCGGCAGCCCGGCGAGGATTGCAGCGGTGGTGCGCGGACCCGCCATGCTCGCATCGACGCGATGGGCGAAGCGTTCCCGCTCGGCGATGTCGTGCTGGGCGGTCTGCATCAACGTTGCGATCGCCAGACCGTGCTGGTGGGCGAGTTCCCAGCACACCGCCAACCGCTCCCAGTGCCCGGCGGCGCGGCTGCGCCGGCCCTCGGCGCGCAGGCCGGCGGCCACATCGGCGCCGAGCACGGCCCGCGCGGCAACCGCCGTCAGCGAACGGGCCACCGGGCCGGTGGACTCGGCCGCGGCCGACCTGACCGCGGCGGCCGGATGCGCCCCGACCTTCAACTCGCCGACCAGGACCTCCAATGCCTCCCGGAGCGCGGCGGCCTGCTCACCGCGTAGCCGGCGCGCCCGCGCCGCGCGCCGGCGGCCCAGCACCGTCGCCGACAGCAGACCCAGCGCGGCGACCACGCTGAGCGGCAGCAGCACCGCGAGTGCGGC
>JAXHTL010000136.1:0-13448 GCA_034190095.1 Actinomycetota bacterium | reverse complement strand
AGCGCTGGCACACAGCCGCAGTGTCACCGTGCTGCTGCTGGGGGGACGGATGCGGGGCCGCACCCTGGCCACGGTCGACCACTGGGCCACCGACATGCTGCGCAGCCTGGTCATCGACGTCGCATTCCTCGGAACCAACGGCATCTCGCTCGAACACGGGCTCACCACACCCGATCCGGCGGTCGCCGCGGTGAAGAACACCGCGGTGGCGATGGCGCGCCGGCCCATCCTGGTCGCGGCGCACTCCAAGTTCGGCGAGAGCAGCTTCTGCCGGTTCGCCCAGGTGTCGGACTTCGAGTCGATCGTCACCGGATCCGAGCTGTCGGCCGCCGACGCGCGGCGCTACGAGCAGCTGGGCCCGATCGTCATCCGGGCGTGAGCCTCACCCGTCGCTGATCACGGAGTCGGCCTCGTCGTCGCCGGGCACGATCTCCTTCTCGTCGTCGTCGGCGACGGTGTAGAACGAGTCCCCGTCCTCCGGGGTGCCGTCGATCTGTCCCGCCGAGCGTCGCCCGGGCCGATAGTCGCTCGAATCCTCGTCGGGCTCGGCGTCGGGCACCTCCGCGGCCAGCCGTTCGTCGAGGGTCTCGTCGTCCTCGGCGTCGATCCACTCCTCGGGCGGATCGACGACGATGTCGCCGTCGTCGTTGCGGACCTCGTCGGAATCCAGCGATTCGCTGGGGCCCAGGGTGTTGTCCGGGCCTGCGTCGTCGTAATCACCCATGTTGTCGAGTGTGCCCCATCCCCGGCCGGCTCAACCGATCCGCTCCCGGGCGCCGGCGAGCGCGGCCTCGATGTCGCGCCAGGTGTGGGCGACGATGTCGGCCACCGGGCGCAGGTCGGTGATCCGGGACGACACCTGGCCGGTGTTGGCCACGCTGGCCTCCAGGTCGCCCCCGAAGTACAGATCGGTCACCCGTCCCAGCAGTTGGGCCTGCGCCCCGTCCCCGACGCGGGCCGCCATCCCGGTCCGCAGCACCCGCATCGTCGGGTTGCCCGGTACCGCCAGCAGGATCGTTCCGTCGTCACCCGCGGCGACGATCGCCTCCTTGAAGTTGGCGTGGACCGCGGCCTCCTGGCTGGCCAGCATGCGGGTGCCCATCTGCACGCCCTCGGCGCCCAGCACCACCGCCGCGGCCGCCGAGCGGGCGTCGCAGATGCCACCGGCACTGATCAGCGGAAGATCCACCCGGTCGGCCACCAGGGGCAGCAACACCATCGTGGAGGCGCCCAGCGCCGACTTGAACCCGCCGCCCTCCACCCCCTCGACCACCAGCCCGTCCACCCCGGCGTCGGCGGCCTTCAGTGCGCCCTTCAACGACCCGACGACATGCACCACCACCATCCCGGCGTCGTGCAGCCGCTCGGTGAACAGCGCCGGGTCACCGGCCGAGGTGAACACGTGCCGCACCCCCGCGTCGGCGAGCACGTCGACGATCGACGGGTCCCGTTTCCAGCCCTGGATCATCAGGTTCGCCGCCACCGGGCGGTCGGTCAGTTCCCGCACCCGGGTCAGGTCGGCGCGGCCCTCGTCGGTCAGTGTCTCGATCATGCCCAGCCCGCCGCCCTCGGAGACCGCCGCTGCGAGTTCGGCGCGGGCGATGTAGGTCATCGGGGCCTGCACGATCGGGAACTCGACGCCGAGAAGTGCTTGAACGCGATTGGTCATGGACGCAATCTTGCTACGTTCGCCGGTGTGTACCGGGTGATCCAGTGGGGGACGGGCGCCGTCGGGACGGAGATGATCACCGCGGTGCTCGACCACCGTCCCGACTTGTCGCTGGTCGGGGCGCGGGTCTACGCCGACGACAAGAACGGCGTCGACATCGGAACGCTCGTCGGGCGCGACCCGATCGGCGTGTCGGCCACCACCGACGTCGAGCAGATCCTCGCGCTCGACGCCGACTGTGTGCTCTACACCCCGCGCACCGCGCGGGTGGACGACGTCTGCGCGGTGCTGGCCAGCGGCAAGAACGTGGCGACCACCGCGTTCATGTTCCACCCGCAGCGGATGGCCGCCGCCGACCGCGACCGGGTGGCCGCGGCCTGTGCGGCCGGAGGCAGTTCCGTCCACGGCAGCGGCCTGAACCCGGGCAACCTGTCCGGCGTGCTGCCGCTGGCGCTGTCGGGGATGAGCCGCACCATCGACTCGATCACGCTGCAGGAACGTGCCGACTGGTCGGCCTACGAAAGCACCGGGATCACGTTCGACAACATGGCCTTCGGGCAGCCGGTGGAGACCATCAGCCCCACCGCGACGGAGTTCCTGGCCTTCAACAGCTCGATCTTCGCCGAGCAGGTGTGGTTGCTCGGAGACGAACTCGGCGCCGGCCTCGACGAGGTGACCGCCACCGTCGAGGCGGTGCCCGCCACCCGCGACCATCAGATCTTCGACCACGTGCTGGCCGCCGGCACCACCGCCGGTCAGCGCTGGAACTGGACGGGCAGACGCGGCGGGCGGGCACTCGTCGAGATCGAGACGCTGTGGACCGTGGGCGGGGAGTATCCGAAGCACTGGCCTGCCCCGCAGCACGGCTGGACGCTGACGATCGAGGGCGACCCGTCGATGCGGGCGCACTTTCTGTCCCTGGCCAGCTTCAGCCGCGCGGCCGAGATGTCCGAGCATGTCCGGTCGGCGAACGTGGCCACCGCGATGCAGGTGCTCAACGCGGTGCCGGCGGTCTGTGAGGCGCCCCCGGGATTCGCGACGTCGGCGTCGCTGCCGCTGATCCGCAGCGCGGCGGGATTCCGCGGCGCCGGCGATCAGCTGTAGTAGATCACCGAGTAGTCGGCGCTCCACGCGGTGCCGTCGCACTGGAGCGGGACGCCGTCGGGGCTCTGGGCGATCGCGCCGGTCTCGGTGCACTGCGAGCGCAGCGTACGCACACCGGTCAGCGGCCCGGAGGACACCCACTGGCCGGCGAAGTTGCAGGCCAGCGTCTGTCCGGACGAGTCCATGCCGAAGTTGTAGCGGGGGGCCTGGTTGCAGGAGGCACCGAGCTGCGCGGAGTGATCCACATACGGCACGCAGCCGGCGCCGTCGCAACTCGAGATCGGTGTCGCGGCCGCCGTTCCCGCGCCCAGCCCGAGCACCGGCGCGACCAGCGCCGCCGCCATCATCACCGTCCGCGTCATGGGCCTCACCCTAGGTCGCCGTTCCGCTGGGCGGGCGGGATCGGCCATTCGCCCCGCGGTGACGGCCGCTGGCGTAGGGTCTTGGCTCATGAAGTGGCTGGTCGGTGCGGTCTGTGCGGGTCTGGTGTCCGGTGCCGGGCTGGTGGCGGCACCGGCCGCGCACGCCGACGAGGTGGCCTATCTGGTCAACGTGCATGTGCGCCCCGGCTACAACTTCCCCAACGCCGACGCGGCGCTGGGCTACGGGCGCAGCATCTGCGACCGGGTCGCCGGCCAGATGCCCTACGCCGAACTGGTGAACCAGGTGAAGGCCGACTTCCACACCACCGACTACTACCAGGCCGGCTACCTGATCAATCAGGCCGTCAACGAGCTGTGCCCGGCGCAGATCTGGCAGTTGCGGCAGTCGGCGGCGGGCTACCAGCCGTTCTAGTAGCCCGCCCCCGGGCTGCTACGGGCAGGTGATCACGATCTCGAACGGTTTGTTCACCGGCTGCATCGGGTTGGCCATGTCGATACCGGTGGCGGTGCCGGTGATGGTGTAGGTGTCGCCGTCCTTCTCCACCGTGGCCTCGCCCTCGTTGACGCCGCTCTGGTAGCCGAGCGTGACGCCGTTGACGTTGCCCAGGCCCACCGACACGACGTTGGGGTCGTCGCCTTCGGACACCACGGCGCCGATTCCGGTGGTGGCGTCGCCGATGGCCATGTTGACGTTGCCGCCCATCGAGTTGCACACGACGGTGCCCTCGACGCCCTGATCCTCGCCGTCGATGGTGACGGTGCTGGTCCCGGCGGCGGCGGCCGCCGTCGATGTCTCCCCCGAGGTTCCCGATTCTTCGCTCGACCCGCCGCATGCCGACAGACCGAAGATCATTGCTACGCCCCCGACGACCACGGCGATCTCACGGGTTCCACGCTTCATCACGGCTCTCCTTTGTGTCGTGTGACGTGATCCGCCGCGTTCGGTGAATCACGATCAGAAGTATGGTCGGTGCCCTCTAATACCCGCGGTGATTCGGCGAAACGGCCGTTCAGCCGGGCTCAGCAGGCGATCTTGACTCCGAATGTGCTCGTCGAGCGGAAGCTCGGATCGTCGAGGTCGAAGCCCACCGCCTCACCGTTGATGTCGAAGGTGCGGTCGGTCATCGTCACCGTCGCCTCACCCTCGAGACCCTGGTTGTAGCTGCCGGTGAAGCCGCCGAGATCGGTGATGCGCAGCAGCCGCACATCCAGGTCCTCGGCGTTGGACACCATCGTGTACACCCCGGAGTCCTCACCACCGGTGGAGATCATCGTCAGCGACTCGATCGTCATGCAGCTCACCGAATGGGTGGTGCCGGCGTCGCGGCCGTTGACGGTCACCTGTGCGGTGCCTGGGATCAGCGCCCCGTCGGGCGGCTCATATGCCGGTGGCGGCGACGAGGAGCACCCGGCGGCGAGCGCGGCGGCGGCAAGAGCGCAGGCACTGAATGCCCATCGTGTGGTCACAGGGCAGAATCTACTTCCGTGCCGGAGCCGATGTTCAGTGATCCGTTTTTTCGGGTGGAGGCCGAACTGCCGGGCCGGCTGGGCCGAACCGGGGTGATCACGACCCCGCACGGCGAGATCCGCACCCCGGCGTTCATCGCGGTCGGCACCCAGGCCACCGTCAAGGCGGTTCTGCCCGACACCATGAAAGAACTTGGTGCACAGGCGATCCTGGCCAACGCCTACCATCTGTACCTGCAGCCCGGCCCCGACATCGTCGACGAGGCGGGCGGGTTGGGCGCGTTCATGAACTGGCCCGGCCCGACGTTCACCGACAGCGGCGGGTTCCAGGTGCTCTCGCTGGGCGCGGGTTTCCGCAAGGTGCTGTCGATGGATGCCCAGCGGGTCCAGGCCGACGACATCATCGCCGAGGGCAAACAGCGCCTCGCCCACGTCGACGACGACGGGGTGACGTTCCGCTCGCACCTCAACGGGTCCACTCACCGCTTCACCCCCGAGATCTCCATCGGGATCCAGCGTCGGCTGGGTGCCGACATCATCTTCGCGTTCGACGAGCTCACCACCCTGGTCAACACCCGCGGCTATCAGGAGCGCTCGGTGCAGCGCACCCACGACTGGGCGGTGCGCTGTCTGGTCGAGCACCGCAGACTCGACGAACTGCGCCCGGACAAGCCCGCGCAGGCACTGTTCGGTGTGGTGCAGGGCGCCCAGTACGAAGACCTGCGCCGGCAGGCCGCCCGGGGACTGGCCGGCCTCGGCTTCGACGGCTTCGGGATCGGCGGAGCGCTGGAGAAGCAGAACCTCGCCACGATCGTGGGGTGGGTCAGCAGCGAGCTGCCCGCCGACAAGCCGCGCCACCTGCTGGGCATCAGCGAGCCCGACGACCTGTTCGCGGCCGTGGAGGCCGGTGCGGACACCTTCGACTGCGTCTCGCCGTCCCGGGTCGCCCGCAACGCCGCGGTGTATTCGCCGAACGGCCGGTTCAACATCACCGGGTCCCGGTACCGGCGCGACTTCACCCCGATCGACGACGCGTGCGACTGCTACACGTGCGCGCACTACACCCGCGCGTATCTGCACCACCTGTTCAAGGCCAAGGAGATCCTGGCTTCCACGCTGTGCACCATCCACAACGAACGGTTCGTGATCCGCCTGGTCGACGACATCCGCGCGGCCATCCCGGCGGGCCGGTTCGACGAGCTGCGCGAGCACGTGCTGGGTCGCTACTACGCGGCGAAAGCCTGACCTGCATCCTTTTAGACGCGTGCACAATAAGAGCATGACGACCGCCACCGATCCGCAATCGCTCCTGCGCGAGATGCTCGACCCGGCGCACCGCGCCGACCCCTACCCGTTGTACGGGCGCATCCGCGAGTACGGACCGATGCAGCTGCCGGACAGCAACCTGACGGTGTTCTCCTCCTACTCGCACTGCGATCAGGTGCTGCGTGATCCGTCGGCGGCCAGTGACCGGCTCAAGTCGACCGTCGCGCAGCGGATGGTGGCCGAGGGCGCGACCCCCCGTCCGTTCGGTCCGCCCGGATTCCTGTTCCTCGACCCGCCCGACCACACCCGGCTGCGCCGGCTGGTCAGCAAGGCGTTCGTGCCCAAGGTCGTCAAGGCGCTCGAACCGGACATCGCGGCGCTGGTCGACTCGCTGTTGGCCGGGGCCGACGCGGCCGAACCGTTCGAGGTGATCGCCGGGCTGGCCTATCCGCTCCCGGTGGCGGTGATCTGTCGGCTGCTGGGTGTGCCGCTGTCCGACGAGCCGCAGTTCAGTGCCGCATCGGCCACGCTGGCCCAGGCGCTGGACCCGTTCGTCGCCGTCACCGGCAGCGCGGGGGAGGGGTTCGAGGAACGCATGCAGGCCGGGCTGTGGCTGCGCGGCTATCTGCGCGATTTGATCGCACAACGCCGCCGCGACCCCGGCGATGATCTGATGTCGGGGCTGATCCACGTCGAGGAGTCCGGCGATCAACTGACCGAGGACGAGATCGTCGCGACGTGCAACCTGCTGCTGATCGCCGGGCACGAGACCACGGTGAACCTGATCGCCAACGCGACTCTGGCGCTGCTGCGCGACCCGGCGCAGTGGGCGGCGCTGGCCGCCGACCCCGGCAGCGTCGGCGCGGTGATCGAGGAGACGTTGCGTTACGACCCGCCGGTACAGCTGATCGGCCGGGTGGCAGGCGACGATATGACGATCGGTCCGGTGACGGTCCCCAAGGGTGACAACATGCTGCTGCTGCTGGCCGCCGCGCACCGTGACCCCGACCTGGCCGAGCGCCCCGACGAGTTCGATCCGCAGCGGCCCACGATCCGTCACCTCGGCTTCGGCAAGGGGCCCCATTTCTGTCTGGGGGCACCGCTGGCCCGGCTCGAGGCCGGGGTCGCGCTGACCGCGCTGGTTTCCCGGTTCCCGCAGGCCGCACTGGCCGCCGAGCCGACCTACAAGCAGAACGTCACGCTGCGCGGGATGGCCGAGTTGCCGGTGTCGCTGGGCTGAGATCAGTTGCCCAGTTCGCCGATGACCGCGGCGGCGGCCCGCTCGCCGGCCTCGACCGCCCCCTCCATGTAGGCGCTCCAGTGGGTCGCGGTGTCGGTACCGGCCCAGTGGATCGCCCCGACCGGCGCGGCCAGCGCGGACCCGAACGTGGTCCACACCAGCGGACCGCAGTTGGCGTTGTAACAGCCGCGGGTCCACTGCCGCTCGGACCACTCGCCGTCGACGTAGTACTCGGGCCTGGCCGCCTGCGGGCCGAAATGCCGCACCAGCTCGTCGGTCAACGCGTCGCGCCGCTCCCCGGTCGTCATCCGCCCGTACGTGCGCGCCTGTTCACCCTCCAGGAACAGCAGGATCACCCCGTGGTCGTCGCCGGGCATGCAGGTGTCGTTGGACATCCGGGCCGGGCCGATGTCGGAGATCAGCTGGCCGTTGAGCCCGGCGGCACGCCAGAACGGTTCGTCGTAGACGAAGAACGCCTTCATCGCCGACGCGTTGGGCAGCCGCTGGGTGAGCTGATCGCGGATCCCGGGCAGCGGCGGGTCGTACATGATCCGGCCGGCCAGCGTCGGCGACAGGGTGACGATGACCCGGCGGCCGCGGGCGACCACGCCGCCGCGGCAGGTGACGGTGACCTCCTCGGCGTCGTGCTCGATCGCCAGCACCGGGGCCTCGAGGATGAGATGGTCGGCGATCAACGCCGCCAGCCGCCGGGGAATCTCACCGGTGCCGCCGACGAACCGGGTGGTCTGCGCCCCGCCCTCGGATTCGGCGAACAGCTCCGACGTCACCCCGCAGGTCTGGATGGTGAACAGCAGATGCAGGAAGGACACCTCCACGGTGGGCACCGCCAGGATCCCGACCGTGCAGATCTCCAGCAGCGTGCGCGCCACCGGCGAGAGGCCCTGCCCGTCATACCACGCTCCCGCGGTGATGGAATCCCACTGCGCGGCCTGCGGTGCCAGCCACGGCGCCTCCGGTGGAACCTCGGCCGCCAGCTCGTCGAGCAACCGGAACACCTTGTCCAGCTCGGCCAGCTCTGCGGCGAACCGCGCGTGGAACTCGTTCTGGCGCAGCACCCCTGAACCTGCCAACTCGTAGGAGGTCTCGCCGTCGTCGTACTGCGGATACGTGTCCACCCCGAGTTCGGCGGCCAGCGCGAACATCCGGTGGTGGGTGTCGCCGATCCACTGCGCACCGAGTTCGACAGGAAGCCCGGGCAGCGCCTCCTCGGTCAGGATGCGACCGCCGACCCGGTCGTCGGCCTCGAGCACCAGCGGTGTCAGGCCCGCTGCGAGAAGCGCACGCGCGGCGATCATCCCGGAGATCCCGGCGCCGACGACGATGACGTCAGCGTGGTGGGTCGGTGCAGTGGTCATGCGAAACTCTCTCACGGCCCGCCTCAGCCGGGACGGTATATCCACGGTGTCCGCGGCAGCGTGTTCGGGTCGAACTCGCCCAACATGCCCTGCACCGTGTGCGAGCGATAGCCCAGTGAGTCAGCGATCCGGCGCAGTGCGTCGGGCACTCCGATCTCGGCCAGGGTGACGGCTCCGTCGCGCTTGGCCAGCCGCGCCCCGGCGTCGTTGAGCACCAGCGGCACATGGGCGTAGGTGGGTTCCGGGTGGCCCAGCAGCCGCGTGAGGTAGGCCTGGCGCGGCGACGAAGACAACAGATCGTCGCCGCGCACCACCTGGTCGACCCCGGATTCGGCGTCGTCGACCACCACCGCCAGGTTGTAGGCCGGCACCCCGTCGCCGCGGCGCACCACGAAGTCGTCGACCAGGCCGGTGTAGTCGCCGTGCAGCACATCGTGCACGGTGTACTCGGTGGCGCCGGCGCGCAGCCGTAACGCGGGCGGGCGCCCGGTTGCCTGCCGCCGCGCCGCACGCTGCGCGTCGGTCAGGTCCCGGCAGGTGCCCGGGTAGGCGCCCTCCGGGGCGTGCGGGGCACGGGGGGCTGCGGCGATATCCTTTCTCGTGCAGTAGCATTCGAACACCAGGCCACGCTCGATCAGGCTGTCGACAACCGCGTCGTAGCGCTGCGGGTGCGCGGTCTGCCGGGTGGCCTCGCCGTCCCAGTCCAACCCCAGTGCCGCCAGGTCGGCCAGCTGCCGGTCGGCGATCTCGGTGTGGGTGCGGTCGTCGAGGTCCTCGACGCGCATCAGGAACCGGCGGCCGGTCGAGCGGGCGAACAGCCAGGCCAGCAGCGCGGTGCGCAGATTGCCGATGTGCAGGTCGGCTGAAGGGCTGGGCGCGAACCTGCCGGCAGCCGTCATCTCCGTCACGCTAGTCGGCCAGCACCTCGGTGAACGCCGAGCAGAACCAGTCGACGTCGGCGTGCGAGAACACCAGGGGCGGGCGGATCTTCAGGACGTGTCCGGCGCTGCCGCACACCGAGATCAGCACCCGGTGCCGGCGCATGGCGTTGACCAGGTGACGGGCCATGTCCCGGTCGGGTGTCTTGGCGTGCGGATCGCTGACGATCTCCACCCCGAGGTAGAGGCCGGCCCCACGGACATCCCCGATCCGCGGGTCTCGGATACCGGCGAGTTCGGCGCGCAGCGCCGCCCCGACATCGCGCGCGTGCTCGCGCAACCCGTCGGCGTCGAGGATGTCGAGCACCGCCGCGGCCGCGGCCATCGAGACCGGATTGCCCGCGAACGTGTTGAAATACGGCACCCCGGTCGCGAACGGAGCGATCACCTCGGCCCGGCCGGCCATCGCCGCCACCGGCAACCCGTTGCCCATCGGCTTGCCCATCGTGACCAGATCCGGGACCACCCCGTGCCGCTGGAAGCCCCACATCGCGTCGCCGGTGCGCGCGAAGCCCGGTTGCACCTCGTCGGCCAGGAACACGCCCCCGCGTCGGCGCGCCTCGGCCACGGCCGGGCCCAGCACGTCGGGGGTGGCGTAGACGCCGTCGGAGGAGAAGATCGTGTCGAGTACCAGGGCGCTGAGCCCGTATCCGGCAGCCTCCAGGTCGTCGGCGGCGCGGGCCACGTCCGCGGCCAAGCGCCCGGCCAGCTCGCCCGCGGGCACCCGGTAGCTGTCCGGTGCCGGCACCGTCCGCACATTCGGCCCCAGCGTCGTCGCCCCGCCCAGCGACGGTGAGATCGCGGTGACGGTGGCGGTGTTGCCGTGGTAGGCGTCCGACGTGACGATGACCCCGGCTGCGCCGGTGTACATCCCGGCGACCCGAAGCGCCAGGTCGTTGGCCTCCGAGCCGGTGCACGCAAACATCACCTGGTCGAGTCCGGCAGGCATGGTGGCCAGCAGCCGCTCGGAGTAGTCGAGGATGCCGCGGTGCAGGTAGCGGGTGTGGGTGTTCAGGGTCGACATCTGGCGGGTGACGGCCTCGACGACCCGGGGTTCGCAGTGCCCGACGCTGACGACGTTGTTGTAGGCGTCCAGGTAGCGATTGCCCTCGGGGTCGTAGAGGTGGGCACCCGCACCGCGCACCAGGTGCACCGGCTGCTCGTAGAACAGCCGGCTGGCCGGGCCGAGCAGCCGCTCCCGCGCGGCGATCATCGGCTCGGTCTGCGCCGAGGCGCCCGACCCGCTGCGGTAGCTGTTGGAGTCCATGATGTTCGAGAAGGCCATCACGCCCCAGTCTGCTGCATCAGCGGCCGTCGGTCAGAATTGTGTGGATGTCCGGACTTCCCGCCGACCACGAGAGCTACGCCCGCGCCGCGTTGCCGGCCTACGCGCGCCCCGAGGACGCCCCGCTGCGGCTGCTCAGCCTCTCGGAGAACGCGACGTACCTGGTGGCCGACGAGGAGCCGATGGTGCTGCGGGTGCACCGGCCGGGCTATCACTCGCTGGAGGCCATCCGCTCGGAGTTGAACTGGATGACCGCGCTGCGCCGCGAGACCGACGTCGCGACTCCGGAACTGATCCACGCCGCCGACGGCCGGGATGTGGTGGCCGCGATGGTCGGGGACGGGATGCTGCACGTCGATGCGGTCACGTTCATCGAGGGCTGCACCGCCGAGGAGAACCCCGACGTGGTCGGCTTCGACGAGCTGGGCCGGTTGTCGGCGCACATGCACGACCACGTCGAGCGCTGGTCGGCTCCGGAGTACTTCACCCGCTTCGCCTGGGACGTGGACGCCACGCTGGGGCCCGCGGCCCGCTGGGGCAACTGGCGGGAGGCGCCCGGGCTGCCGTCCGAGGGGGCGGCGGTGGTGGAACGGGCCGCCGCGGCAGTGGCCGGCGCTCTCACCGAGTTCGGGCAGGCCCCCGACCGGTTCGGGCTGATCCACGCCGACCTGCGGATGGCGAATCTGATGGTCGGCCCCGGCGGCGCCGGTGGTCTCACCGTCATCGACTTCGACGACTGCGGATGGTCCTGGCATCTGGCCGATCTCGGCGCCGTCGTGTCGTTCATCGAGGACACCCCGGAGGCCGAGCGGATGATCGCCGACTGGCTTCGTGGCTATCGGGAGGTGCGGGCGATCCCGGCCGGGCATCTGGAGATGATCCCGACGTTCGTCATGCTGCGCCGGCTGATGCTGACCGCCTGGGTCGCCTCGCACGCCGACGCCGACGCGGCGTTGACGTTCACCGACGGCTTCGCCGCGGGCACCGTCGCGCTGGCCGAGCGCTACCTGGGCGAGCCCGGCTGGATGCGCTACGAGTAGTGCCCGGCTCAGCCCAGCTCGGCGAGCTTGGGCACCGCCGGGGACATGGCGTCGATCCACGACGCGGGTGAACCGGTCTTCGGGGTGACGATCACCGTGTCGACGCCGAGTTCGGCGTAGTCGGCCATCTGGGTGAGGAACTCGTCGATGGCCTCGGGCCCGGCGTTCATGGCGAGGACGGTCTTGCTGATGCTGTGGTAGTCGCGGCCGACATCGTCGCAGTGCCGACGGAGGACGTCCAGCTTGTGGGCGACGTCGCCGGGGGAGCTGGCGAACAGGTTGCAGGCGTCCCCGTACTGGGCCACCAGCCGCAGGGTCTTGCGCTCGCCGCCGCCGCCGATCAGCACCTTGGGCCGGTTGATCGGCTGCGGCGAGCACAGGGTCTCGGCGAGCTGATAGTGCGTGCCCCGGTACGGACCGTTGTCTTCCGGATCCCACATCTGGTTGCAGATCTGCAGGGTCTCTTCCAGGCGCTCGAAACGCTGCGCCGTGGGCGGATACGGCACCCCGAGGCCGTGGTGCTCGCGCTCGAACCAGGCGGCGCCGATGCCGAGCACCGCGCGTCCCCCGGAGAGGATGTCGAGGGTGGTGACGGTCTTGGCGAGCAGGCCGGGATGGCGGTAGGTGACGCCGGTGACGAGCAGCCCGAGGCTGATCGAGCTGGTGTGCCCGGCCAGATAGCCCAGCGTGGTGTACCCCTCGAGCATGTGCGCCTCGGCGGGCAACCCCGTCGGTTCGATCTGGAAGAAGTGATCCATGAAGGACAGCCAGGTCGCACCGGCTGCCTCGGCGGCGGCACCGACCTCGGCCAACTCTGCGGCGATGGCGGTGGGCCCGCCGTCGATGTCGAAAACGGGGATGTGAAATCCGAGCTCCATACCCGGTGCAAGCGGTCAGTCACCGGTGGCATTCCTGCTGTCCGTACAAAGACCGTCCAGCGCCTGCGCGACGAGATCCTGCCAATCGTCACCGATGCGGTGAACAGCGGAGTCGCCCTGATAGGCGCTGGAGATCACCACGTCGGGGCGAAGTGTCGCCAGCAGCTTCAGGCTCGCGGCCAGGCTGTCGGCATCGCTCATGCCGGCGAGGTATCCGGCCCACCACTGGCCCTGGGTGTTGCGGATCAGGGTGTCGCCGGTGAACAGGTATCGGCCCTGCGCGCCGGTCACGAGGTAGCAGGTGCTCCCCGGGGTGTGGCCGGGCGTCGGGATGACCTCGACGCCGTTGCCGTCGGTGTGCCGGGTGCGGACCGCGACGTCGACACGGTGGTGGGCGCTGATGTCGGCGAGTTCGGGGGCAGGCGCGTGCAGTGTCGAATTGAATTCCTCGGCAATCGTTTTCAGCATGGTTCCGGCTTCGTCGCGGTGCGACAGGTAGTGGTGGGCGACACCGCCGCAGGCCCTGATCGCCTCGAAGTCGGAGTCGGTGGCCGGTGAGTAGAACAGTGCCCGGGCCGGCGTCCACAGGTAGGCGTGGGTGGTCAGGCCGGGGAAGGGATCGTCGGGCCGGGTTTCCCAGAGATCGTCGAATATCTGGCGCATGAGACCAGGCTGCAACCTCAAGCCCTGTTGAGGTCAACATCTGGTCTATCCCCAATTTCGATGTCATCCCCAGCCGGGCGCCCGGACGTCGCCCGGCATCCTGGGACCGTCCCGGCGGCCACTAGATTCGCACACATGT
>JAXHTL010000135.1:0-13461 GCA_034190095.1 Actinomycetota bacterium | reverse complement strand
CACCTCGATCCCAAGTGACCGGGCCCATTCGGCGGTAAAAACGACCGCGGCCGCTCCTACCCCGCGGACCAGCAGTCCTATCCGCTTCGCATCAAGGGAGAGGATACCCCTGCCGAGGGGGCCGGTGACGGTAATCCTGTCTCCTTTTTTCAGAGATGAAAGAAGTACGGTCCCCTTCCCGCTCACCTTTATGACGATCCTGAAGGTACCGGCATCCGGATCGGTGTGTACGATGTCAAAGGGCCGCAGCAGAATGGGATCCCCGTCCGGCCAGGAACGTACCATGACGAATTGTCCCGGTATGGCCAGGCGGGCGACGGATTCCTGCTTCAGGAGAATATCGATGTACTGCTGGTTTACCTGCCGGACATCCGCCACTTCGGCTTCGGCGATACGCGGATAAGGCAGATCACTCTTACGCACCCTGACTACCTCCGGTTTTGCTTTCATCCGGGGAAAAAATGGGGGAAAGCATCCACTTTCCCCGCATTCCCGTTCGCATTATAGCTGTAATCGGCCGGTTCAGAAAGTATAGTTTTCCTTGAACCACTGGCCGGTGTTCGTCGGAAGGAATGTCCCGTGTCCGGCTTCGCCCTTGAACCCTTCGTTCTCGATGACGACTCTACCGCGGCTCAGCACTGAAAAGACCCTGCCCATCACTTTATGACCTGCGAATATGGAGTATTCGGCGTTGGTGTGCTGATTGTCTCCGCTGATGGTCCACTCTTTCTTGGGATCGAAGATCACGACGTCCGCGTCGGAGCCCACATCGAGCCGCCCCTTGCGGGGGTAGAGGCCCATGATCTTCGCGGTGTTCTCGGAAGTTATCCGGGCTACATCGTTCGGGGTGATCCGCCCGTGGTTCACGCCTTCGTCCCATACATTCACCAACAGGGTTTCGATCTCCGGGGTGCCGTAGGGAGCTTTGAAAAAGTCATCGTCGACCTTCTTCGGTTTGGGAGCGTGATCGCTTCCGATGGTGTCGATAATACCGTTCTGGATCGAGTCCCAGAGATAGTCCTGGTCGCTCTTGTGCTTGATGGCGGGGCCGACCTTGCCGAGGGGTCCGAACTTCTTCAGTTCATCCCAGGTCTGGGCCAGGTACTGTGGACAGGTCTCTGCGATGATCGGGTAATTCTGGCTCTTCAGGTAGCGTACGACCTTCATCGCCTCTTCCGATGAGATGTGCGGAATGTAGACCGGACAATGCATCAGGCGGCCGAGGTAGGTTGCCCTGAAAATAGCCTCCGCCTCTGCAATGGCCGGGCTGGTCTCGAGGAAGCGTTCGGTGATGTCGGCCTTCTCAGCCAGCAGTTTGTCCTGGATATAGTCGATTGCCAGGCCGTTTTCAGCGTGCAGGGCCGCCATACCGCCTTCGCGTCCGATGAAGTCCATGGCCTTGGTCAGGGCATAGTCGTCGGTCATCCAGCCGAGTTTGGCATAGGACATGAACATCTTGTAGGAGGTCACCCCCTCCTTGAAGCACGCCGGAATCTCATCCGCCTGCTTGATGGTCTCGAAGAGACCGCCGTGGAGGGCGAAATCGGCATACGCCGTTGATTCTCCCTCGGCTTTCCAGTCCTTGATGATCTGCAGCTGGCTCTGACCCGGCTTGGCATAGGCATAGTGAATGACCGTCGTCACTCCGCCCCACAGCCCGGTTTTGCTGAGGTCCTGCATATTGTCGAGATACACCGGGTGGGTGTGGGGATCGATCAGACCAGGCAGAACGTACATGCCGTCTGCGTCGATGACCTTGCTCCCTTTCAGTGTATCGGGTGTATCTATCTTTGAGATGATAGCCCCCTTGATGCCGATATCGGCCCGGAGAGTCTTGTCCGGATATATAACGAATCCGTTCTTCACAACTACATCATAGGTATCGCTCATTTCCTGTATCCTCCTTCGTGTGTATACTTTCTGTCTATAACTTACTGAATATTATTGAGATGGTAAAATGGTTCCCCTTCGAATGATTCCATCTCCCCGTACCATGTGGAAAACCACTCGGCGATATAGGGGCGAAGTCTCCGAAGCGGGGCATTCCGCTTCTCGAACTCTTCTTCATAGCTTTCCGGCAGCGATTCCCTGAGCCTGGCGGCAATTTCTTCCCGGTCCAATTGGGTCACTCGCCCGTTCCGCACCACTACTTCTCCGTTTGACAGGACCGTATCGATGTCGCTGCTGGAGGCCCGGTAGAGGATTATCTCCACCGGCGAACGCATGGAGTTCATGAAGGGCTCGGTCATCCTTCGTGCGTCCAGGAGGACTATGTCGGCCTGTTTCCCCTTTTCGAGGGAGCCGACCTCTTTCTCCCAGCCGAGGGTCTCCGCTCCATAGAGGGTTCCCATGGCGAACACATCACGGGGAAGGAGATGGGGTGAGTCAAGTTGATGCGCGGGTAGACGGTGCAGCTTGGAAATCAGGCGCATCTCTTCGATAAAATCCTTGCTGTCGCCGAACTCCTTGTCATCCAGACCGACGCCGACGTGGACTCCGGCCTGCAGGAGGGCGTACACCGGAGAGATCCCGTTGCGGACCCGAAAGTTGCAGGTCGCGTGATGGGTCGTGGTGACGCCTCTGTCGGCGAGGAGCCGAATATCGTCGGCGGATATCCAGACGGCGTGACCGATAGTGGTCTTCGGTCCGAGGAAGCCGAGGTCGTCGAGGTGGGCCAGCAGCGATTTACCGTAGGCCTTGTACCCGTAGAGCTTCTGCAGCTTCGTCTGCTGGACATGAATATGAGTGTGAATATCCTTATGTGAGGCATCTTCTGTGATGGCCTTGAGGGTGTCGTCGTCCACCCACTGCGGAGAAAGTGGTCCGTGCATGATGTGGACCCGCTCATCGTCTCCGTACTTTTTATACAGGCGGTCCACCGCCTGGAGATACTCCTTCGCTCCGAAGATCTTCCCCCTGTCCATGATCCGGCGGCACTGCAGCTGCTGTTCCTCCGGCAGGGATGCAACGAAGGCTTCGTTGTCGCCGTAGACGAACCAGTTCCGGTTGGTCAATGTCGGGGCGAAGGCGACCTTCATCCCGGACTCGCGGTAGACTTCGATGATCTGCTCGTACTCGCTATCGTGTAGTTCCGGCGAAGAGAGGGCGTGATTGTGCATCCGGACTCCACGCTCGCCGAAGCCGCCGCGCGTGAGCTCTACGCCGCGATCCTGGCCGACGGTGTGCCGTTCCTGCTGACCGACCTGCAGACCGCCGAACTGGTCAAGGTGTCCGCCAACGCCTTTCTGGCCACCAAGATCTCATTCATCAACGCGATCTCGGAGGTGTGCGAGGCCGCCGGGGCCGACGTCACCCTGCTGGCCGACGCACTCGGCTACGACGCCCGCATCGGGCGGCGATTCCTCAACGCCGGCCTCGGGTTCGGTGGCGGCTGCCTGCCCAAGGACATCCGCGCCTTCATGGCCCGCGCCGGTGAGCTGGGTGCCAACCATGCGCTGACCTTCCTGCGTGAGGTCGACAGCATCAACATGCGCCGGCGCACCCGGATGGTGGAGCTGACCACCAGGGCGTGCGGAGGCTCGCTGCTGGGCGCCAACATCGCCGTGCTCGGCGCGGCGTTCAAACCCGAGTCCGACGACGTCCGCGACTCGCCGGCGCTCAACGTCGCCGGAATGCTCCAGCTCAACGGAGGCGCCGTCAACGTCTACGACCCCAAGGCGATGGACAACTCCCGCACCGTGTTTCCCACCCTGAACTACTCGACGTCGGTCGTGGAGGCCTGCGAACGTGCCGACGCCGTGCTGGTGCTCACCGAATGGGCCGAGTTCGTCGACCTCGATCCGGACGCGCTGGCCGGCACGGTGCGGGCCAAAGTCGTCGTCGACGGGCGCAACTGCCTGGACGCCCAGCGCTGGCTGCGGGCGGGCTGGCAGGTCTACGCGCTGGGGCGTTCGATCGGGGCCCCCGCCACCGCGTAGCGTCGCGTCATGACCGTCTACGCGCTGAATCTCTTCGACGTCGCCGACCGAGACGAGTACCTCGCCTACTCCAAACAGTCCCCGGCCGAAGTGGCCAAACACGGCGGGCGGGTCGTGGCGCTGGGACGGTTCCGGGAGTCGGTCACCGGCGACGTCGAACCGCGCACCGTGCTGATCCTGGTCGAGTGGGACTCCAAGGACGCGTTCGACAGCTACTGCAACGACCCCGACCTGGCCGACCTGCACACCCACCGGGAGAACGGCTCGTCGTCCTACATCTGGCACCTGTTCGACCGCTTGGACGATCTGCGCCCCCTGCTTAAGCTCGAGTGATGGCAGCTGATCGACTTCGCCAGCGAATCCGGTGGCTGGCCCTGCACGGCGTGATCCGCGGCATGTCCAAGGTCGGGGCGCGGCGCGGCGGCGACCCGCAGGCCCGGCTGATCGCCGACCCGCAGGTGCGTGCCGACCCCGGCGGATTCGCCGACGAGTTGCGCCCGCTCGGACCCGTCGTCCGCTGCCGGGCGGTGCTGATGACCGTCGACCACCAGGTCGCCAACGAGTTGCTGCGCTCCGAGGACTTCCGGGTGTCCGCGCTGGGTGCGGGCCTGCCGGCCCCGCTGCGCTGGATCAACTCCAAGACCCACCCGGGGCTGCTGCATCCGATCGAGCCGCCCTCGCTGCTGTCGATCGAGCCGCCCGACCACACCCGCTGCCGCAAACTCGTGTCCTCGGTGTTCACCACCCGTGCGGTCAACGCGCTGCGCGACCGGGTGCAGCAGACCGCCGACCAGCTGCTCGACGACCTGGAGGCCGAATCGGGCGGCCGCGCCGGCGGGGATGTGGTCGACATCGTCGAGCGGTACTGCTCCCAGCTTCCCGTCGCGGTGATCAGCGACATCCTCGGCGTCCCGGAAAGCGACCGCCGCCACATCCTCCGATTCGGTGAACTCGGCGCGCCCAGCCTCGACATCGGGCTGTCCTGGCGGCAGTTCACCGAGGTGCACGAGGGCCTGGTCGGGTTCAACACCTGGCTGACCGGGCACCTGCAGCGGCTGCGCGCCAACCCCGGCGACGACCTGATGAGCCAGCTGATCCGGGCCAGCCAGGAATCCGACGAGGCCGCCCGGCTCTCCGAGCGCGAACTACAGGCCACCGCCGGCCTGGTGCTGGCCGCCGGCTTCGAGACCACGGTCAACCTGCTGGGCAACGGCATCCGGATGCTGCTGGACACCCCCGAGCACCTCGACACGCTCACCGCGCGGCCCGAGCTGTGGCCCAACGCCGTCGAAGAGATCCTGCGCCTGGACTCACCGGTGCAGATGAGCGCCCGCTTCGCCCGCAAGGACGTCGAGATCGCCGGAACACCCATCGAGCGCGGCGATCTGGTGGTGATCCACCTCGCCGGCGCCAACCGCGACCCGAACGTGTTCGACGACCCACACCGCTTCGACATCGAGCGCGACAACGCCGGAAAGCACCTGTCGTTCTCCGGCGGCCGGCACTTCTGCCTCGGCGCCGCGCTGGCCCGGGCCGAGGGCGAGGTGGGGCTGCGCACGTTCTTCGAGCGTTACCCGCACGCCCGCCTGGCCGGGCAGGGCAGCCGCCGCGACACCCGGGTGCTGCGCGGGTGGTCAACATTGCCGATCAGCCTTGGCGCAGCGCGCGCCGCGATAGGTTCGTGACGTGGACTTCCGGGCAGCACTGCTCGAGCAGACTCGGGCATTCGGCGATCTGGTCAGATCGGGAGATCCCGACACGCCCGTGCCGACCTGTGGTGACTGGACACTGGGCAAGCTGTTCCGTCATGTCGGCCGCGGTAACCGGTGGGCCGCCCAGATCATCAGCGAGCGCCGCAACGAGCCGCTGGACCCGCGTGACGTGCTCGACGGCCGTCCCCCCGACGACGCGGACGCCGCAGCCCAATGGCTCGACCGCGGCGCCGAACTCGTCATCGACGCCGTCGATCACATCGGCCCCGAAACCCGGGTGTGGACCTTCCTCGGGCCGCGCCCCGCGGGCTGGTGGATCCGGCGCCGCCTGCACGAGGCGACCGTGCACCGCGCGGACGCCGCGCTCGCGCTGGGGGCCGACTACCAGCTGTCGGCCGAGCTGTCCGGCGATGCCCTCAGCGAATGGATCGAGCGCAGCTGCGTCGACCGGCGCCACCCGCCGGTGCTGGCCCGGGGCCAATCCATCCACCTGCACGCCACCGAGGAGAAGCTGGGCCCGACCGGGGAGTGGACCATCGTCCACGACGAAGACGGCATCTGGTGGTCGCACAGCCACAGCAAGGGCAGCGTGGCGGTGCGCGGCCCGGTCACCGAACTGCTGCTGGCCATGGTGCGCCGCAAGTCGACCGCCGAGGCGGGCCTCGACGTGTTCGGCGACACCGCCGTCTGGCAGGCGTGGCTGGACAGCACCCCGTACTGAGCGGCACGTCGCCGGGGTGGGCGGGCGAGCGCCTATGCTTCGCGAACATGACCACTTCCGAGATGGCCACCGTTCTTGCCTGGCACGACGCCCTCAACGCGGGCGATGTGGACACCCTGCTGTCACTGTCCAGCGACGACATCGAGGTCGGTGACCCCCACGGCGCGGCCCAGGGCCACGCCGCGCTGCGGGACTGGGCCGAGAGGTTCGACTTCAAGATCGAACCCGGCCGGTTCTTCATCCACGACGGCGTCGTCGTGGTCGAGCAGCGCATCGTGTCGGTCACCGGTGAATCCGGGCCCGGCGCCAGCGCGTTCCGGGTGGTGAACGACCACGTCACCTCGATCTTCCGGCACGACGATCTGGCTTCCGCCCTGGCCGCCACCGAGCTGACCGACGACGACCTTGTGAGCTGATGCGCGGCATCATCCTGGCCGGTGGGTCGGGAACCCGGCTGTACCCGATCACCCTCGGAACCAGCAAGCAGCTGCTCCCGGTGTACGACAAGCCGCTGATCTACTACCCGCTGTCGACGCTGATGATGGCCGGCATCCGCGACATCCAGGTGATCACCACCGCCCAGGACGCGCCGGCGTTTCAGCGACTACTCGGTGACGGGTCGGGCTTCGGCGTCAACCTCAGCTACGCGGTGCAGGCCCGGCCCGAAGGTCTGGCCCAGGCATTCGTGCTGTCGGCGGCCCACATCGGCACCGATTCGGTGGCACTGGTGTTGGGGGACAACATCTTCTACGGGCCGGGGCTGGGCACCGGGCTGCGGCGGTTCCAGGATGTGCGTGGCGGCGCGATCTTCGCCTACTGGGTGGCCAATCCGTCGGCCTACGGGGTCGTCGACTTCGCCGCCGACGGCACCGCGCTGTCCCTGGCCGAAAAGCCCGCCGCACCCGCCTCGCACTACGCCGTGCCGGGGCTGTACTTCTACGACAACGACGTCGTCGAGATCGCGCGCGGGCTCGGGAAGTCCGCGCGCGGCGAGTACGAGATCACCGAGGTCAACCAGACCTACCTGGAGCAGGGCCGGCTGTCGGTCGAGGTGCTCGCCCGGGGCACCGCGTGGCTGGACACCGGGACGTTCGACTCGCTGCTGGATGCCAGCGACTTCGTGCGCACCATCGAGCGCAGGCAGGGTCTCAAGATCGGCGTGCCCGAGGAGGTGGCCTGGCGGCTCGGCTTCATCGACGACGACGCGCTGCAAACCCGGGCCCACGCCCTGCTCAAATCCGGCTACGGGCACTATCTGCTGGAACTACTGGAGCGGTAGCCGCGTCGGCGAGCTGGTGGAAGACCTCGTCGAGGGCGCCGGCCAGTGACGTGTCCTCGTCCTCGGCCCAGCGCCGCCACGCCAGATCCATGACCGCCAGCGCCGCCACGACGACCGGACGTGCGATGTCGGGACGGCCGGTCCGGTGCGCCAGCGCCGCTGTGAGGGCATCCTCGTGGGCCAGCCGGCGCTGCACCAGCCGGGCGCGCAGCGAGGGTGTGGAGTTGATCATCCGCAGCCGGGACCGGCGCGGCGCGGGGTCGTCGTCGACATGGGCCAGCGCCCGGGCGAACGTGCGATGCAGCAGCTGCCAGGGATTCTCCCCGTCGCCGGCGGGCAGGGCGGCCAGCACGGCGCCGTAGTCGATCGACGAGGCCTCGATGGCCGCGATCACGGCGTCTTCCTTCGAGCCGAAATAGCGGAAGAACGTCGCGCGGGAGATCCCGGTCTCGCGGGCGGCCTCCTCGACGGTGACCTGATCGAAGCCGCGCTCGGCGAAGACCTCGCTCAACGCCGCGGCGATCTCGGCGCGAAACGCATTCCGTGCCTTCTCGCGCACTCCGGCGGCCATGGCATGAGGGTACCGCACCACTGAGCCGGGGTATCCAGCCTGATATTGTGACTCGGTTCTGATACTGGATCTCACATCCGGTTCAGCGGGGGAAGGAGGGTGGCGGCGGCCATGGATCTCGCCGGTCTGTCACACGACGCCGCCGCGTCGGCGACGCCCCCGGCCCGGCCGAACCGGGTGGTGGCGGCGCTGGCGTTCGGGGGCCTCGGCGCCGCGTTCACGCACACGATCCTCATCCCGATCCAGGCCGAGCTGCCCCGCCTGCTCGACACGTCCACCAGCAACACCGCCTGGGTCATCACCATCACACTGCTGGTGGCCGCAATCGCCACCCCGATCTCCGGCAGGTTCGGCGACATGTACGGCAAGCGCCGGGTCGTCCTCATCCTGCTGGCCGTCCTGATCGCGGGCTCGGTGGTGTGCGCGCTGTCGCCGACCGTGCACACCCTCATCGTGGGCCGCGGACTGCAGGGCCTCGGGATGGGCGTCATCCCGCTGGGCGTCTCGATACTGCGCGACGTGCTGCCCGCCGAACGGCTGGGTTCGGCGATCGCGTTGGTCAGCGCCACCCTCGGTGTCGGGGGTGCGCTGGGCCTGCCGCTCAGTGCGTTCGTCACCGAGCACTTCGAGTGGCAGATGCTGTTCGTCCTGGCGGCCGGGATCGGTGCCGCCGCGCTCACGCTGGTCGTCTGGGCGGTGCCGGAAAGCCCGGTGCGCACCGGCGGCCGCGTCGACGTGGTCGGCATCATCGGTCTCGGCACCGGGCTGTCGGCGGTGCTGCTGGCCGTCTCGCGCGGTAACGACTGGGGCTGGACGTCGCCGCCCACGCTGGGCCTGCTGACCGGCGGCGCGCTGGTGCTGCTGCTGTGGGGCTGGGCCGAGCTGCGGATCGCGCAGCCGCTCGTCGATCTGCGGGTCAGCGCCCGCGGCTCGGTGCTGCTGACCAACCTGGCCTCCATCGTGATGGGCTTCGCGTTGTTCTCCGCCCAGGTCGCGTTCCCGCAACTGCTCGAACTGCCCACGGCCGTAGGCGGTCTCGGCCTGCCGTTGTTGCAGGCCAGCCTGATGCTCATGCCGTCCGGGCTCGCGATGCTCACCATGTCGCCGGTCGCGGGCCGGCTGCAACGGCGGTGGGGGCCCAAACCGCTGTTGGTCGCCGGCGCGAGCGTCCTGGCCGTCGGCTACACCACAGCGGTGTCGGTCGACCTGACGCGGTGGCACATCCTCGCCATCAACGTTCTGATCGGCATCGGCATCGGGCTGGGGTATGCCGCCATGCCCGCGCTGATCATGCGTTCGGTCCCGGCATCGGAGACCGGTGCGGCCAACGGCCTCAACACGCTGATGCGGGCACTGGGCACCGCCACCGCCGCGGCCGTCATCGCGGCGGTTCTGGCCCGCTCACCGGCGTCCATCGACGGTGTCGCGGTGCCCAGCGCAGACAACTTCCAGACGGCGTTCCTGTTCGGGTTGGGCGCTGCGGTGCTGTGCACCGTCCTGGCCGCCTGTATCCCGCAACCACCGGAGGGTGACACCGGCTCGTCGTCCGACTGACGACCCACCACGACACCGGCCGGCGACGCGGTGCGCGTCACTGCAACCCGGCCAGCACCTTGTCCAGCGTGACGGGAAGGTCGCGGACCCGCACGCCGGTCGCGTGATAGACCGCGTTGACCACCGCGGCGGCCGCCCCGACGATCCCGATCTCCCCGGCGCCACGGGACCCCATCGGGTTGAAATGCTCCTCGACGTCGTCGAGCCAGATGGCGTCGATGTCGGCCACGTCGGCATGTGCGCTGATGTGGTAGGTCGCGAAGTCCTGGGTGACGACGTGGCCGAAGCGGGGGTCGCGGACGCTGTCCTCGTGCAACGCCATGGACAGGCCCATCGTCATCCCGCCGATCAGCTGGGACCGCAGGGTGCGCGGGTTGATGGCGCGGCCCACCGAGAACACCCCGAGCATGCGTGGGACGCGGATCTCGCCGGTGTCACGATTGACGTGCGCCTCGACGAAGTGCGCGCCGAACGACTGCACCGTCACCGCGTCGGCATCCGGGTTCTCCGGAGCCTGCGCGACGGTGGTGGCGCCGACCGCGGGTGGATCACCGTGGTCGCGGCGGAACTGCCGCGCCGCGGCCACGACCGCCGAGCCCCACGACGTCATGCCCGACGATCCGCCGGCCACTGAGGCCGACGGCAGCTCGCTGTCGCCGATCTGCAGGTCGATCGCGGCGAGGTCGCAGCCCAGCGCATCGGCGGCGATCTGGGACAGGCTGGTCCAGGTGCCGGTGCCGATGTCGGCCGCGCCGATCGCCACCGAGTACACCCCCTCGGCGGGGTAGCTGATTCGTGCCGAATTCCCCGGCATCGCCATGCCCGGATACGTCGACGACGCCACCCCGGTGCCGGTGAACCATTCCCCGGCAAGGCGTGTGCCCGGCATCGGGTCGCGGTCCGCCCAGCCGAACCGCGCCGCCCCCAGCTGCAGGCACTCCACCAGCCGCCGACTCGACCACGGCGTACCCGACTCGGGGTCGACCGCGGGATCGTTGCGCACCCGCAGCTCGATCGGATCCAGCCCGCAGACCACCGACAACTCGTCCATCGCCACCTCGGCGGCGTAGCTGCCGGGGCACTCCCCGGGGGCCCGCATCCAGTACGGCACCGGCACGTCGAGGGCGGCCAGCCGGTGCGAGGTGCGCCGGTTCGGCGCGGCGTACATCTTGCGGGAGGTCACCGCCGTCTGCTCGGCGTATTCCTTGACCGCGGAGGTCTGCTCGACGACGTCGTGGCCGATCGCGGTGAGCCGGCCGGCTGCGTCGGCGCCCAGCCGCAGCCGCTGAATCGTCTGGGTGCGGTAGCCGACCAGCGAGAACATCTGCTGCCGGGTCAGCGCGAGCTTGACCGGACGCCCGCCGGCCCGCTGTGCTGCCATCAGGACCAGCACGTTGTGGCTGTGCGGCGCACCCTTGGACCCGAAGCCCCCGCCGACATGTGGAGCGATCACCCGCAGCTGTTCCGGCTGCAGACCGAAGATCGGCGCGAGCGTGGAGCGCACCAGGTGGGTGCCCTGGGTGGAGTCGTACAGCGTCACCTGCGGTCCGGAACTCCACCGGGCGATGCAGGCGTGCGGCTCCATCGGATTGTTGTGCTCGATCGGCGTGGTGTACCTGGCGTCGACACGGTACTCGGCGCCCGCCAGGCCGGCGTCGAGATCACCGTCGGCGGAGTCCGGAGCATAGGAGGGGTTGACCGACTCGGGGGTGTACAGACCGGGATGATCGGCGGTCAGCTCGGCATCGTGCTGTTCGGCGGCGTACTCGGGCCGGATCAGGGCGGCTGCCGCCCTGGCGATCTCGGCCGACTCCGCGACGACACCGCCGATCAGCTGCCCGCGGTAGTGCACCCGGGTGTCCTGCAGGATGGTCAGCTCACCGTCGGATGTGTCGGCCAGCTCGGGGGCGTCGAACACGGTCACGACGTCGAGCACACCCGCAAGCCCCCGCGCCGCCGAGACGTCCATCTTCGTCACCGCACCCCGGGCGATGGTGGCCTGCACCGGGTGCAGATAGGCCGGGGTGCCGTCGAGGTGGTGCTCGAAGGCGTAGGGCGCTGACCCGGTGACCTTGAGGACACCGTCACGACGGGGCGCGGGAACTCCGATGCTGTGCGGATCGAGCAGGGTCATTGCCGCCCCCGCTCGGTCAGCGCCCGAAGCTGCGCCACCAGGGTGCGCCGGGCCAGCGGAACCTTGAATTCGTTGCCGGGAAGCGGGTCGGCCTCGGCGAGTTCGGCGTTAGCCGCGGCGGCAAAGCTCCGGTCCCCGGCGTGCGCGCCCACCAGCACCTCCTCGGCGCGTCGGGCGCGCCACGGCTTGTGCGCGATACCGCCGAATGCGATGCGCGCAGTGCCGATCTCGGCTCCGGTGAAGCTGAGCTCGGCGGCCACCGAGACCAGCGCGAACGCGTACGAGGCGCGATCGCGCACCTTGCGGTACTCCGACACCGCGCCGGCCGGAGGCGGCGGCAGCTCGACCGCGGTGATCAGCTCACCGTGGTTCAGCACGGTGTCGCGGTCAGGTGCGTCGCCGGGCAGCCGGTGGAACTCGGACATCGGGATGCGTCGGGGGCCGTCGGGGCCCTCGACGACGACGTCGGCGTCCAGCGCACTCATCGCCACCGCCATGTCCGAGGGATGGACAGCCACACAGTCCGGGGAGGCCCCCAGGATCGCGTGGTAGCGGACGTAGCCGCCGATGGCCGAGCACCCGCTGCCCGGTTCGCGCTTGTTGCATGGGGTGGTGACATCTTGGAAGTACACACATCTGGTGCGCTGCAAAAGGTTTCCGCCGGTGGTCGCTGCGTTGCGTAGTTGACCGGAGGCCCCCGAGAGCAACGCCCGCGCCAGCATCGGGTAGCGGGACCTGATCACCGGGTGCATGGCGAGGTCGCTGTTGCGCACGTTGGTGCCGATCCGCACACCGCCGGCATCGGTGGACTCGACCTCGTCCAGCTCCAGCCGGCTGACGTCGACGAGCAGATCGGGGGCGGCGACACCGAGTTTCATGTGGTCGATGAGGTTGGTGCCACCGGCCAGGAAGGCGGCGTCGGGATGGCTGCTCAACGTCGCGACGGCGTCGGCGGGGCTGGTGGCGAGATGGTAATCGAACGTCTTCACTGTTGGGCCGCCCGCCCGATCGCGCTGACGATGTTCGGGTAGGCCGCACATCGGCACAGGTTGCCGCTCATCCGTTCGCGGATCTCGTCGTCGGAGAGCTCTGGGCTCTCCTCGAGTTCATCGGTCACATAACTCGGCGCCCCGGATTTGTGCTCGTCCACCATCCCCACCGCCGAACAGATCTGGCCGGGCGTGCAGTAACCACACTGGAACGCGTCCTCGTCCTGGAACGCCTGGGCCATCGGATGCAGGTGACCGTCTTCAGCCAACCCGGCGGCGGTGGTGACGTCGGCCCCCTCGAACGCGACGGCGAACGTCAGGCAGCTCAGCAGGCGGCGACCGCCGACGAGCACCGTGCACGAGCCGCACTGCCCGTGGTCGCAGCCCTTCTTGGGCGCGGTGACACCCAGGTGTTCGCGCAGCGCGTCGAGCAGGGTCACGCGGTGGTCGAGCCGCAGCGCACAGCGGCGTCCGTCGACCTGGAAAGTTACGTCCGATTCGTGATGGGGCTGGCTCACGGCCGACTAGTACCCGGCGGTCCGGGGCGCAAACGTGAACGGTCG
>JAXHTL010000134.1:0-13617 GCA_034190095.1 Actinomycetota bacterium | reverse complement strand
TCCAGCCGGCCGCGCCGTCCAGTTCGGCCAGCTCGTCCCAGCGCTGCCGGGCGAAGAGCTGCACCCGGCGGAACAGCGCGTTGCGCACCATCGCGGTGAAGGCCCGCTCGTTGGCGGTCACCGGCCGCGGCGGCGCCGGCCGGACCTCACGGACCGCTCCGTCGCCCGCGTCCGGGCTGGTGAGTTGCTCCCACTCGTCGAGCAGGCTCGAATCCACTTGGCGCACCAGCTCTCCGAGCCATTCGACGATGTCGGTGAGTTCCTCGGTCCGTGCCCCGGCGGGTACCCCGGAGCGCAGCGCCTTGAACGCGTCGGACAGGTAGCGCAGCAGCGCGCCCTCGGACCGGGTCAGCCCGTACACGCTGACGTACTCGCGGAAGGTCATCGCCCGCTCCCACATCTCCCGCACCACCGACTTGGGTGACAGCCGGCCGTCGGCGGCCCACGGGTTGCTCTGCACGTACACCTCGTAGGCGTGGCTGAGCAGTTCCTCCAGCGGCTTGGGATAGGTCACCTCGTCGAGGAGTTCGATCCGCTCGTCGTACTCGATCCCGTCGGCCTTCATCTCCGCCACCGCTTCGCCCCTGGCCTTGTTGAGTTGGGCGGCCAGCACCTGTCGGGGGTCCTCCAGCGTCGCCTCGATGACCGAAACAACATCGAGCGCATAGCTTTCCGAGTCCACATCGAGCAGGTCGATGGCCGCCAGCGCGAAGGTGGACAGCGGCTGGTTGAGCGCGAAATCCGGGGGCAGGTCCACAGTGAGCCGGTAGCGCCGACCGTCGGCGTCGGGGTGATCGAGGCGTTCGACCACACCGGCCTGCAACAGTGACCGGGCGATGCCGACAGCCTCGCGGATCAGGTGCAGTTGCCGCTTGCGCGGTTCGTGGTTGTCGGTCAGCAGCCGCCGCATCGCGGCGAACGGGTCACCCGGGCGGTCCACCACGTCGAGCAGCATCGCCGTCGACACCCGCATGTTGCTGGTCAACGGCTCCGGGGCGGCCTCGACCAGCCGGTTCATCGTCGCCTCGCCCCACGGAACCATGCCCTCGGGGGCCTTGCGGCGCACCAGCTTCCGCCGCTTCTTCGGGTCGTCGGCGACCTTGGCGAACTGTTTGATGTTCGCGACCTCGTGGTCGGGGGCCTGCACCACGACGGTGCCCGCGGTGTCATAGCCGGCCCGGCCCGCCCGGCCGGCGATCTGGTGGAATTCGCGGGCGTTGAGCAACCGGGTGCGGACTCCGTCGTATTTGGACAGTGCCGAGAACACCACGGTGCGGATCGGGACGTTGATGCCTACCCCGAGAGTGTCGGTGCCGCAGATCAACTTCAGCAGGCCGGCCTGCGCCAGTTGTTCGACCAGCCGGCGGTACTTGGGCAGCATCCCGGCGTGGTGCACGCCGATACCGTGGCGCACCAGCCGCGACAGCGTGGAGCCGAACGACGTCGAGAACCGGAACGCGCCGATGTGGTCGGCGATGGCCGCCTTCTCCTCCTTGCTGCACACGTTGATGCTCATCAACGCCTGCGCGCGTTCCAACGCCGACGCCTGGGTGAAATGCACGATGTAGATCGGTGTCTGCTTGGTGTCGACGAGTTCGGTGATGGTCTCGTGCATCGGCGTGGTGGCATACGAATAGAACAGCGGGACCGGGCGTTGCGCGTTGGCGACCAGTGCCGTCGGGCGGCCGGTGCGCCGGGTGAGGTCCTCACGCAGGAACGTGACGTCGCCGAGGGTGGCCGACATCAGCAGGAACTGGGCCCGGGGCAGCTCCAGCAGCGGGACCTGCCAGGCCCAGCCCCGGTCGGGGTCGCCGTAGAAATGGAACTCGTCCATCACCACCAACCCGATCTCGGCGTCGGCCCCCTCCCGCAGCGCGATGTTGGCGAGCACCTCGGCGGTGCAGGCGATGATCGGTGCGTCGGCGTTGACCGCCGCGTCCCCGGTCAGCATGCCGACCTTGTCGGCTCCGAAGACGGCGCACAGGGCGAAGAACTTCTCACTCACCAGCGCCTTGATGGGCGCCGTGTAGTAGCTGCGCCGCGACGTTGCCAGCGCCGCGTACTGGGCGCCGTTGGCCACCAACGACTTTCCCGACCCGGTCGGTGTAGCCAGGATGACGTTGGCGCCGCTGAGCAACTCGATCAGCGCCTCTTCCTGAGCCGGGTAGAGCGTGGTCCCGTTGCTCTGGGCCCACCCGGCGAACGACTCGAAGAGGTCGTCGGCATCGGCGCCGGCCGGCGGGTCGGGCAGTCGGGCGGTTCCCGTGGTGGTGTCGGTGCCGGCCTCGGAGGGGGTGCTGATCAGGCCACCCGCTCCCCGACAGTGCTCAGCGCCTCGTCGAGAATAGCCAGCGCACGGTCGATCTCGTCCTCGCCGGCGGTGAGCGGGGGAGCGATCCGGAAGATGCCGCCCATGCCGGGCAGCTGCACGATGTTCATGTGCAGGCCCAGCTCCATGCAGTGGGCGGTGACCGCCGCGCCGAGTCGGTCGGCCCCGCCGGCGCTCTGCCCGCCGGCCAGTTCCATTCCCAGCAGCAGGCCGCGGCCACGCACGTCGGCGACGACGCCGTGCCGGCGGGCCAGCGCGTCGAGCCCGTCACGCAGCCGCTGGCCGAGCTCGCGCGCGCGGGCATCGAGGCCGTCGCGGGTCAGCACGTCGAGCACGGTCAGCCCGACCGCGGCCGGCAGTGGATCGTTGACGTGGGTGGTGAAGAACAGGAACTCGCGTTCGTGCGCCTGCGCCTCGATGTCGGAGGTGGTGATCACCGCGGCCAGCGGCATACCGGCCCCGAGGGTCTTGGACAGCGTCAGGATGTCGGGAACGACGCCGTCGTGTTCGAACGCGTACCAGTCACCGGTGCGGCACAACCCGGTCTGGGCCTCGTCGAGGATCAGCAGCATGCCGCGCTCGGCGCACTTGGCGGCCAGTGCCGGCAGGTAGCCCGGCGGCAGATCGATGATCCCGCCGGAACTGAGGATCGGCTCGATGATGCAGGCGGCGAGACTGCCCACCGACTGGGCGTCGATCATGTCGAAGCCGAGGTCGAGTTGCTTGCGCCAGTCGAGTTCGCCGTCGGCGCCGACGATGTCGGGGCGGAAGCGGTGCGGTACCGGCAGCGCGAAGTTGCCCGGCGCCGCCGGGCCGTACCCCCTGCGTCCGGCGCTGTAGGTGGCGTTGGCGGCGGCCTGGGTCATGCCGTGCCAGGACCGCGCGAACGAGACGATCTCGTGCTTGCCGGTGACCAGCTTGGCCATCCGAACCGCGGCCTCGTTGGCCTCGGCGCCGGTGCTCAGCAGCATGACCTTGTCCAGCTGTGTGGGCAGCGTCGCGGTCAGCCGTTCGGCCAGCTCGATCACCGGGGGGCTGAGAAACCCGCTGTAGAGATGGTCGAGCCGGGCCACCTGGTCGGCTACTGTCGCCACGATCTCGGGATGGCTGTGCCCGAGGATGGCGCTCATCTGGCCGGAGGTGAAGTCCAGCAACTCGCGCCCGTCGCTGGTGTACAGGCAGGTGCCCAGCGCGCGGTCGATGAGCGCGGGACTGAACTCGCCGCGTCCGCTGTAGCGGATCAGGTGATGGTCGGCGCGGGACATGCACCTGACGCTATCGGGTCAGGGCGCCGCAGTCCGAACCCGTGGGCGCGCGGCCACCAGCAGCGCGCCGACGGCGAACAGCAGCGCCGCGGTCACCGGGAAGCGGCCGTCCGGGGCGAATCCGGTTGCCGCGATCAGGCCCAGTGCGATCGCGCAGGACCCGGCGCCGACGTAGAGCAGTCCCTCGGCCACCGGCCGGGGCACGGGGAGCCCGAAGGTCGGCAGCGGTGCCGCGAACAACCGCCGCTGCCACGACAGCAGGGCCAGCAGCGCCGCCGTGACCACCATCAGCACGATCTCCCACTGCAGGCGGGCCAGCCACCAGGCCCCCGAGCCCAGCGGTGGCTGCGGCAACAGCCCGGTCGGATACGCGATCGGGGTGACCATGATCACCGGCAGCATGTGCCACAGGTACAGCGCCATGACGTTGTCGTTGGCCACCGCCAGCACCCGCGGCCAGGCGCCGCGCGCGAGCATCCGGTTCACCGCCGGCACGATCGCGAACAGCACCCCGATCTGGACCAGCGCCAGCGCCAGCAGCGCGACCGACGGCGGGGCGCTGTTCTCCACCCGCACCCCGGGAACGCCGATCATCGCGACCGGATACGGACCCCAGGTCACCAGCAGCGGCAGCGCGGCTGCCCCCGCCACCGCGATCGTCACCAACGTGCGGCGGCGCAGCAGCCCACCGTGAAAGGCGATGCCGAGCTGGTAGATCGCCGCCCAGCAGAACAGGTAGTTCAGCATCCGGATCTCGGGATGGTCGGTGCCGATGCTCACCACGTCGACGACGATCACCGCGGCGCCCAGCAACGCGGGCACCGCAAGCCCCCAGCGCCGGTGCGCGGCCAGCGAGAACGGTGTCAGCAGGACCACCATCAGATATACGGCCAGGAACCACAGATGCATGGCGACCGCCCAGCCGGCCACGTCGCGCACCTCGGGGCCCAGGCCCACCAGCATCAGCGCGGCCATCACCAGCAGCACGAACAGCGAGTACACCGCGGTCGGGCCGAGGGTGCGGGCCACCCGGTTGCGAATCCGGTCCTGCCGCGAGACGACGCGGCCTGCCTTGCCCTCGGCGTCCATCCGCTGCCAGGACACCGCGCTGGCATACCCGGCCACCGCGAAGAACACCGGGACGACCTGGAAGAACCAGGTGATCCACTGCGTCCAGGGCATCAGCACCAGGGGGTTGTCCCGGCCGAACTCGCCGTCGCGGTAGGTCATCACCGACAGCAGCCAATGCCCGATCACGACGATCAGCACGGCACCCGCCCGGTACAGATCCAGCGCGAGCTCGCGCGGCGGACGTGTGGTCCGGGTGTCGTCCATCGGACTCCCCTCTCAGCGCACCGGCAGTGGCCCGGTGAGCTTGGCCGGGCGGCACACCACAGCCGCCACCATGCACAGCGCCGCGGCGGTCGCGAACGCCGCCGACACCCCCAGTGTGTCGGCCGCCCCACCCAGGACCGCGGCCGCGATCGGCCGCGAGCCCAGGAACCCGACCAGCCACAACGCCATGATCCGGCCGCGCAGCTCCTCGGGCGCGCGTTCCTGGACCACCGTCGTCAGGCCGGTCATGGCCCAGCCGAAGCCCAGGCCGGCCACGACGAAGCCGGCCATCGCCACCGCGGGGATCGTGGCCCCCGCCAGCCCGGCGCATCCGGCGCCGAGGACTACCAGGCCGATCGCCGAGACCCGGGCGGCGGCCATCCGCCCCCGCATCAGCGCCAGCACCGCCATCCCGGCCGCGGCACCGACACCGAACAGTGCCGACAACGTCCCCACCAGGGGTGCGCCGCCACCGAGCTGGTCGGCTATCGACGGGGTCAGCGTGATCGACGAGTCGGAGGCGACCCCGACGGTGGCCACCGCGACCAGCGCCAGCAGCAGCGGGCGGTCGGCCAGCACGTAGCGCACGGCGACGCGGACGCGGTAGTCGGTGCCGGTGAGCCGTTCCGGTGGGGCGGGGAAGTGCACGACGATGAGCATCACCGCGAAGACCAGGTGCAGGGCGGCGCTGGCCGCGAACGCGGACGCCGCGCCGAGGTGCGCGGCCAGGTAGGCGCCGGCCGCCGGGCCGATGATGCGCCCGATCGTCATCGGGATGCTGTTCAGCGCCATCGCCGTGGACAGCTCCCCGTCGCGGATCAGGTTCGGCACGATCGACTGCATCGCCGGTCCACCCACCACGAAGCCGAAACCGACCAGCAGGGTGCCCAACAGCACCGGGATCGCCGCCGACATGCCCTGCAGCTCCGGCTGCGCGAACAGCCATCCGGCGGCCGAGGCGGACCCGGCGACGCAGAGCACCCGGCCCAGCAGGATCTGGCGCGCCGGATTGCCGGTGTCGGCCCACTTGCCGCTGGTGGGGCTCAGGATCAGCTGCGGTGCGAACTGCACCACCCCGACCAGGCCCACCATCAGGGCCGAACCGGTCGCGTCGTACATGACGATCGCCGCGACGATGCCGTGGGTCCACACCGCCACGACCGAGAAGATCTTGCCCCAGAACAGCGCGCCGAAAACCGGGTCGAACATCAGCCCGAGCGCACCCCGTGGCCGGGGTGTGGCCGGGGTCGTCGTGGTCATCGGGCGGGTTTGCGACACCCACTATGCATAGCAAATAGAAGTTGTTTCGACGAAGCCGAAGGCCCCCGATTGTGGTAGACACACCGCTGTGGCAGCCCCCAGCCTGCTGGAGCCCGGCCGGACCTGCTGGCGCGTGGAACGCGCCGATCAGTTCGCGTGCATCGTCGACGGTGCCGACTACTTCCGCCACGCCAAAGCCGCGATGCTGCGCGCCCGGCACCGCATCCTGCTGGTCGGTTGGGACTTCGACACCCGGGTCGCGCTGGAACGGGGTGGGCGGACGCTGCCCGGGCCGAACCGGCTCGGCGCTTTCCTGCAGTGGCTGCTGTGGAAACGTCCCGACCTCAAGATCCACCTGCTGAAGTCCAACCTGCGACTGCTGCCGGCCTTCGACGACCTGTGGTACGGCATCACTCCGGTGGCACTGGTGAACCGGCTCAGCAGCAAGCGCCTGCACTTCGCCGTCGACGGTGCCCACCCCACCGGCGCCGTGCACCACCAGAAGGTCCTGGTCGTCGACGATGCGGTGGCCCTGTGCGGCGGGATCGACTTCACCCTCGAACGCTGGGACACCAGTGCGCACGAACACCACAACGGGTTGCGCCGGGTGATGGGACGCGACTACGCCCCTCGGCACGAGGTGGGGGTGGCCGTGGACGGCGCGGCCGCGCGGGCACTGGGTGAGTTGGCCCGGGAGCGCTGGCGGGCCGCGGTGGGCCTGTCGCTGCCCGCGATCGAGACCGCGCACGTGGCGTGGCCCCGCACGCTGGACCCGTCGCTGCGCCACGTCGACGTCGGCATCGCACGCACCATGCCGGAGCTCGCCGCCCGTGAGGAGGTCCGGGAGATCGAGGCGCTGAACCTGTCCGCCATCGCGGCCGCGCAGCACCTCATCTATCTGGAGAACCAGTACCTGGCATCCCGGGTCATCGTCGAGGCGCTGGCCGCCCGGCTACGGGACCCGGACGGTCCGGAGATCGTGATCGTCATTCCCCGCAGTTCGGAGAGTCGCCTCGAGCAGGAGTCGATGGACGGTGCCCGCTACCGGATGCTGCGCCTGCTGTGGGCGGCCGACGAGTACGGGCGGTTGGGGGTCTACTGGCCGGTGACCGACGGCGGCAAGCCGATCTATGTCCACTCCAAGGTGATGGTGATCGACGATCGGCTGCTGCGGATCGGCTCGTCGAACCTCAACAACAGGTCGATGGGATTCGACAGCGAATGCGATGTGGCCATCGAGTCGGGCGGCGGCACCGACGACGCGGTGCGGCGGGTCGTCCTCGGGATGCGCAGGCAGCTCATCGCCGAGCACCTCGGGGTCGCACCCGAGGAGTTCGAGCAGGCGATGAGCGGTGGCCTGACCTTCCTGCAGGCGGTGGAATCGCTGCGGGGCGCGGGCCGGACGCTGCGGCTGTTCACCCAGGAGACCATCGCCGACGAGGCCAGCCTGCTGGCCGAGAACGACGCCATGGATCCCGACCACGTACCCCGGTCACTGAGCCGCAGCGTGCGCCGTTACCTCAGCAGGCTGACCAGATAGCGCCGTCCGGCGGGTGTACACCGGCGCCGGTCGGGGTAGCGCAACTTCATGATTCTTCGACGAAGCGCACTGGCGGTGGGGCTGGTCGCCGTTCTCGTCGGCATTGTCGGACTGCTCGTGCCGGTGTCGGTGTCACCGGGGCTGTCGACGGTGTCGTGCGGATCGGCGGTGTCACCCGAACCGGCCACCGCGCAGGAGCAGGCACCGGCCGACACCCGGACCCAACCCGAAGCGCCGCCCTTCTACTCCGAGCAGGTCGACAACGTCGACTACGCGGAGCTGTGCAGCGACGAGATCAGCGATCGACGGGCGTGGACCATCACCGTCATCGTGGTGGGTGTGCTGACGCTGATCGCGGCGGCCGCGCTGGCCGTCCGGGCCCGTCGTGCCGACACCGCCGACACCTGATCCCGAGAACGCCGTCCAGCGGGGCCCGCCCAGGACCCGCTGGACGACGTGGTCGCTCACTGCTCGTCGCGAGGACTGGCCGTGGGCACCTCCGGGTCGTCGTCGGCGCCGGGTTCGGCTTCGCGCCACTCTTCGGCTCGTGAGGACCGGTTGCCCTGCAACGTGCCGCGCAACTCGGCCTTGAGTGCTTCGTCCTCACGTTGCCCGTGCTTGGAGTTGCCTCGCTCCATCAGTTACTCGTCACCTTCCGTTCAGCGTGCGCTCTTGAGTGGATCGTGGCCCACCGTCATCAACCGGTGCCGCCAGTGGTCCTGGCCGGCTGTCGGCTCCAGGTCGTCGCGGCGCTGGGCATGGATACGGTCCACCACATTGCGCATGACCCGTTCGTCGTCGGCGGTCAGGTCGCCCTTGCGTTTCTGCAGGATCGCCAGGACGTGGCGGCCGGTCTCGCTGCCGGAGTGATCGGGGAATTCCTCGGCATCCTCGTGGGCGGAACGAACGCGCAACCACTCCGAGAGTTCGCGTGAGGTCATGTTGACCACACGGTGGAACTCATCCCACAGGTGCTGGTCGATCTCGACGTGCGTCATCGTCTACGCCCCCGCTCAGGTGTGCGCCGGTGTGTTGGCGAACTGATCGGTGATGGCCTGGCAGAACGCGGGCAAGTCCTTCGGGGAGCGGCTGGTGATGAGATTGCCGTCCAGACACACCTGCTGGTCGACGGCGGTGGCACCGGCGTTGCGCAGGTCGGTCCGCAAGCTGGGATACGAGGTCACCGTGCGGCCGCGGAGCACATCGGCTTCCACCAGGGCCCAGGGCCCGTGGCAGATCGCGGCGACGGGCTTGCCTGACCGGACGAAGTCACCGACGAACGAGACAGCCGACGCGTCGAGGCGCAGCTTGTCGGCGTTGACGGTGCCGCCGGGCAGGACCAGTGCGTCGTAGTCCTCCACTCTGGCCTGTCCGACCAGCCGGTCCACCGCGAAGGTGCCCGCCGGTTCCAGGTCGTGGTCTCGGGCGGCGATCTCGCCGGTGTCGACCGACAACAGCTCGACCACGCCACCGGCGTCCTGCACCGCCGCCCGCGGTTGTTCGAGCTCGACTCTCTCGACACCGTCGGTGGCCAGGAACGCGATCTTGCGGCCCTGCAGTTCGTTCGGCATGGCTTGTGTCCTTTCCTCTGCGGGGCCTGTCGGCCCCTCTGCCGCGGTTACCCGCAAAGTCGCCGGGGTACATCGTCGAGATGAAAATTCGACGAATCTCCCGCATCGGCGCCGCGGTGACCGCGTTGTTGCTCGCCGCGGTGTGGCCGGGGTCGGGCACCCCGGAGGCGACCGCCCAGCCCTGCCCCGACGTGGATGTGGTGTTCGCCCGCGGGACCGGCGAAGCACCCGGCGTCGGTGGCATCGGGCAGGCCTTCGTCGACGCGGTGCGCGCGCAGGCGGCCGGCCGCAGCGTCGGCGTCTATCCGGTGAACTACCCGGCCGGGGACAACTTCTTCGACCGCGCCGCCTTCGCGCGCACCGTGGTCGACGGGGTCCGCGACGCCGCCGACCACGTGCAGGCCACCGCGGCGAACTGCCCGGACACCAGGATCGTGCTGGGCGGCTACTCGCAGGGCGCCGTGGTGGCGGGGTTCGTGACCGCGGCCGAGGTGCCGGCCGGTGTCCCGGCCGACGCGGTCCCCGAACCGATGCCGCCCGAGGTCGCCGACCACGTGGCCGCCGTGGTGCTCTTCGCGTTGCCGTCTGCGGAGTTCATGCAGCAGTTCGGTGCGCCACCGGTGGCGATCGGTCCGCGCTACGCCGACGAGACCCTGCAGCTGTGCGCTGCGGGCGACACCATCTGCTCGGGAGCTCCCGGCGGCTCGGCGACCCTGGCGCACGCGCTCTACGCCGTCGACGGTTCGGTCAACGAGGCGGCGGCGTACGTGGTGGCCCGGCTCTGATCGGGGCTTGTCTCCCTTACCCTCGAGCGGTGACGATCACCTACGACGACGCGCTGCGCGATCAGATCCGGAGCCGGCTCGCCGGCCACGACCGGCGCAGCATCGTCGACCCGACCAAGCGCCACGCCGCCGTCGCGGTGGTACTCGTCGACTCGCAACTCGGTGAGGACCGCGTCGATCCGGCACCGGTCGACGACTGGATCGGCGGGCGGCCGATGCCGGAGGCGGGCCTCGACGGCCGCATGGTCGATGTCAGCGGGGGAGCGGCCTTCTTCCTGTGCCGCCGGGCCTCGCGCCTGTCCTCGCATGCCGCCCAGTGGGCTTTGCCGGGCGGGCGGCTCGACCCGGGTGAAACGGTCGTCGAGGCGGCGCTGCGGGAGCTCGACGAAGAGGTGGGGGTCGCACTCGGCGAGCCGGATGTGCTCGGGCTGCTCGACGACTATCCGACCCGTTCGGGCTACGTCATCACCCCCGTCGTCGTCTGGGGCGGGGGCCGGTTGGACCCCGCGCCGGCTCCCGACGAGGTCGTGGCGGTGTACCGCGTGGGGCTGCATCAGCTGTTGCGTGAGGATTCCCCGCGGTTCGTCGCCATCCCCGAGAGTCCGCGCCCGGTGGTGCAGATCCCGTTGGGCAACGACCTCATCCATGCGCCGACCGGTGCGGTCCTGTTGCAGTTGAGGTGGCTGTGCCTGGAGGGGCGCAACGATCGGGTCGACGAACTCGAACAGCCGGTGTTCGCCTGGCGGTGAGTGGGTATCCACCGCGGTGATGAACCAGACTCACCGCCGCGGTCGGCACCGTCGCGTCCGGCCGCTCGACGCCGGCCGGACGGCGCTGCTGTCGGCCCTCGGCGCGGCCGCCGTGGCCGGCTGGACGCTGGGCTCGGTCGATGCCGACCGGTCGTCACCGCCGCGCCCGGCATCACCACAGACCACCAACGTCGCCGCCGAGGCTCCCGCGCCGATCGAGCACGAAGGCCGGGTCGTGGCGGTCTCCGACGATTCCCTGACCACGGTCACCCCGGACGGGGAGGCCACCACCTTCCGCATCACCCCTCAGACCCACCGGATCACCGGCTCCTTCGCGCCGAGCCAGGATGTCGTGGTGATCGGGGTGATCCAGGACGGCATCCCCGTGGCGACGGCGATCGCCGATCCACGCGCCGTCGGGCCGGACGGACCCCCGATGGACTACGGTCTGCCGCCCGCGGTTCAGCCGTCGTAGCGGACCCGTGACAACTCCGGGTCGTGCCCGTTCTGGCGGTGCTCATGGCGGCTCTCGTCGTCGAAGTCGCGGCCGCGGCGTTCGGCTTCGGCGCTCCCGGTGAACAGCCCCGACTCGGCCTGGCGCCGGCCCCGGAACGCGTCATCGTTCTGGACTTCCCGGCCGGTGTCGGTCTGATGCTCGATGCGCCGTCGCGGCAGCGCCCCGGGGTTGGTGCGCTGCAGCCACTTGACCATGCCCTCGCGGACATCGCAGCGCAGATCGAACAGCGCCGGCGCGTTCACCGCGCTGACCAGCATCCGCACCCGCACCACCCCGTCGACGGTGTCGGTGCACTGCAGCACCCCGACCCGACCGTCCCACTTCGGGTTCGACTGCAGGATCCGGTCCAGTTCGGCGCGCATCGCGTCGAACGGAACGGTGAAGTCGACGTCGAGTTCGGCGGTACCCATCAACTCGGTCGCATGCCGCGTCCAGTTCTGGAACGGCTTGGTGGTGAAGTAGGTGCACGGCAGGACCAGCCGGCGTTCATCCCAGACCCGCACCACGACATAGGTGAGGGTGATCTCCTCGATCCGGCCCCATTCGTCTTCGAGCACAACCACATCGCCGACGCGGATCGCGCCGGAGAACGCGATCTGGATGCCGGCGAACACCGACCCCAGTGAGGTCTGCGCCGCGAGACCGGCGACCACGGACAACACGCCGGCCGAGGCGAACAGCGTGCGCCCGATGTCGCTGAATGACGGGAAGGTCATCGTCACCGCGGCGACCCCCAGCACGACGATGATCGCGACGACCAACCGGCGCAGCGTGGTCACCTGGGTCATGATCTTGCGGCGGTGCCGGTCGGCGTCGGTGAGCCCCGAGTCGCCGCCGTCGGCGAAGCGCGTCAGCGCCTGACGCTCGGCCACCCGCACGAAACCGATCACCAGCCACGTCAGCGTCGCGATCAGCGCGATCAGCAGCGAATGGTCGGTCCACCCCCGCCAGCTGGCGTCGGCGTCGGCGGTGCGCCGCACGGCGGCGGTCGCGGCGATGACCATCAGCATGGCGCGCAGCGGCCGCCGGGTCAGGTCGGCGATGTCGTGCAGCACCTGGCTGCGCCGGCCGAGGCGGTGCAGCAACCAGGACACCGCGACACCGACGAAGTAGCCGATGGCGATCGCGCCGGCCACCCAGGCCGCGGTGCTGGCGAGATTGGTGGCGGACTCGATCTCGGTCGAATCGGGCATGGCGGACGACGGCTCCTGCGGTCAAGGGATCACATCGAGACGGCGCCGACGCTGCCGCCGCACCGAGTGCGCGTTCCCCCCGGGGCTAGGCCGTCAAACCCCGCCGACGGCTGCTGATCGAGATTGGGAGACAGCTCACACTGCTTTTCCGGACCGTCGCGCGATCTGTGCCTTGACCGCGTCGGGCAGGGCGTCCGCGGGCGCCAGCGCCTCCAGCAGCGCCGGGTCGAGCATCAGCGCGCGGAAGACCATGCCGACCGTGACGGCGTGCTCCGGGCGGTGGATCACCTCGATGGAATCGCCGGCGCGCACAGTGCCGGGCGAGATGACCCGCAGGTAGGTTCCGGGAAGCGCAGCGGCGGTGAAAGTCTTGATCCACCCCGCGATGTCCAGCCAGGCGGCGAACGTCTTGCACGGCGTACGCGGCGCACTGACCTCGAGGACGAGACCGTCGTCGCCGACCGCCCACCGCTCGCCGACGAGGCTGCCGGTCACGTCGACGCCCGCGGTGGTGAGGTTCTCCCCGAACATGCCGTTGGTGAGTTCGCGCTGCAGACGCGACTGCCACATGTCGAGATCTTCCCGGGCGTAGGCGTACACCGCCTGGTCGTCGCCGCCGTGCAGTCGCCGGTTGCCGATCGAGTCGCCGACGACGCCGCCACCCAACCCGCCGTCCATGGGCCCCGGGGCGCGCACACTCAACGGCTCGGCGCTCGGCCGCTTGTCGATACCGGAACCGAGCGCGGTCTGTCCGGCCGGTGCGGCCGCCTTGTTCACCGTCAGTACTGATGCCATACCAGAACCTAACCGCTGCGAATCGGTGTGTCTTCCGGCCAGCTAGCAGAACATCATTCGATCAGTTCCCACTGATCGTCCTCGCCGATGGCGCCGGCCGTGACCCGCACCGTGCGCTCGTCACCGTCCTCGTCGGCGGCCGTGCAGTCGAAGGTCTGGCCGATCTCGACCGCCATCAACCCGTCACCGCAGTTCACCGTCACCGGGAAACCGAGCTGGTTGGTCAGCTCCTCGGACAGTGCCGCCCCGACACTGGGCTGGTCGTAGAGCGTGTCCAG
>JAXHTL010000133.1:0-13824 GCA_034190095.1 Actinomycetota bacterium | reverse complement strand
GCGGGTCGCGGGGTGGCTCGCGGACACCGGATTGCACGCCTGGGTGGTGCAACGCGAGTTCGCCGACCCGGTCAGCTATGTGTCGCTGTGGACCTCCGACGCCGGCGAACTCCCCGAAGACGCCGCCCGCCGCGGCGGCCAGTGGCTGGACTGGTTCGACCAGCAGAACATCGCCGGCATCGGGATGGGCACCATCACGGTGCGAGCCCCCCGCCGCGGCGAACACCGCGCGCCCGACCAGGTGCTCGAAGAGATCACCGGCGCCGACGAAGCGCTGACCGGCCCCGAGGTGGCGGCGTTCTTCGCCCGCCGCGAGTACCTGCACGACACCACCGACGAGCAGTTGCTGGCCGCCCGGCTGTCGACGGCGCCGGTGTTCCTCGAGGAACAGTCGCTGCCCGGCCCGGACGGCTGGCAGGTCGTCGGGGCCGCAGTGCGCCGCCCCGGCGGGCCCGGCGCGGTGCTCGGCGTCGACGAGGTGTCACGCGCGCTGCTGGCCGGCTGCCGTGGCGAGGTGCCGCTGGGCATGCTGATCGAGCTGCTGGCCGCCACCCACGGTGTCGAGGCCGACGCACTGGCCCACGCGGCACTGCCGGTGGTCCGTGAGGCGATCGGACGCGGGATCCTCTACCAGGCCGATTGAGTCAGGCCCGCCGGGTGGCGCTGACCACCACGTAGGGCGAGGCGAAACTCACCGTGCCGGCGGCGTCGAGATGGGGTTGCAGGGCGGCCTCGAACGCCGCGGTCAGCGCCTCACGCTGCTCGGAGGCGCGCCGGAACGTCTCGACATGCACCGGAGATTCGTCGTGCAGGAACCGCAGCGCCGCCGCCATCGAGGCGAACTCCCAACGATGCAGGCCCCGCTCGAACTCGAGATCGGTGAAGTGCGGCGCCAGCCGGTCGGTGACGACGTCGGCGTCACCCCACTGGTCCGGCGAGAACGTCGACGCGGCCGGCGGGCCCAGCACCGCCACCACCGGGTCGAACAGCGGATTGGCCTCTTGCCGTATCCACGCCGAAAAACTCAGCACCCCTTGTGGTTTGAGTAGCCTGGCGAGTTCGGCGACTTGACGGGGCGGATCGACGAAGATGACGCCCATGTTCGACACGGCTGCGTCGAACCCACCCTCGGGCAGCCCGGTGTCGGCGGCATCGGCGCAGCGCCAGGTCACCGCACCGTCGCTGTCGCGGCCCTGGGCGATCCCGATCAGCTCGGCAGTGAGGTCGACCGCGGTGACGTGCGCGCCACGCGCGGCGGCCGCCAGTGCGGCGTTGCCGGTGCCGCAGGCCAGGTCGACCAGGTCGGCGCCGCGCAGCGGACGGCGCCGGGCGACGGCGTCGAGCAGTTGCTCGGCGATGGGGGCGATGCGTTCACCGACGGCGTCGTAACGGCCGGCGGCCCAGAGAGAGGAGGACACCGCACCAGCCTGCCACTGTTGAGTCCGCGAACGTGCGTTCCCTGTCGCTGGACCGCGACGGAAGCTACAGGGAATGCACGTTCGCGAGCGCTCAGGGGCCGGTGTAGCCCGGCGGGTTGGCGCTCTCCACCCACAGGTCGACCCCCAGCTCGGCGCCGGGCACACAGTCGTACACCGACAGGTCGGTCACCCCCGACTCCAGCAGCACGTCCTCGCACAGCAGCGTGTGGCCGGTGTAGTCGGACGGCTTGGACAACACCGCGTAGGCGGCGTCGGAGTACACCTCCGGCTTGCGCGCCCGCGCCATCGACTCGTCACCGCCGAGCAGGTTCTGCACCGCCGCGGTGGCCACCATGGTGCGCGGCCACAGCGTGTTGGAGGCGATGCCCGCCTCCCGCATCTCTTCGGCGATACCCAACGCGCACAACGTCATCCCATACTTGGCCATCATGTACGGGGTGGGCTTGAGCCACTTCGGGTCGAGGAGCACCGGCGGGGACAGCGTCAGGATGTGCGGGTTGTCGCGGCCCTTCATGTGGGGGATGCATGCCTGCGACACCGCGTAGGTGCCACGCACCTGGATTCCGTTCATCAGGTCGAAACGCTTGAGCGGCACGTCCTCGATCGAACCCAGGTTGATCGCCGAGGCATTGTTCACGCAGATGTCGATGCCGCCGAATTGAGCGACCGCTTGATCTACTGCAGAGGCCACCGAGTCGCCGTCGCGGATGTCACCGACGATCGGCAACGCCTGCCCGCCCACCTCCTCGATCTCCTTGGCAGCCGTGTAGATGGTGCCCTCCAGCTTGGGGTGCGGTTCGGCGGTCTTGGCGACCAGCGCGATGTTGGCACCGTCGGCGGCGACGCGTTTGGCGATCGCCAGCCCGATACCGCGGCTGGCCCCCGAGATGAACATGGTCTTTCCCGCGAGCGACATGGGGCCCACCCTAGACGGCGCGGATGTCGGCGGTGACCGCGTTGGTCAGCCGCACCAGATCCCGGGGATCCAGCGCGACATCCCAGCCGCGCTTGCCGGCGCTGCACAGCACGCGGTCGAACCGCAGCGCCGAGGAGTCGACGACGGTCGGCAGCGGCTTGCGCTGCCCCAGCGGCGATATGCCGCCGACGACGTACCCGGTCGAGCGCTGCGCGGCGGCGGGGTCGGCCATGGCCGCCTTCGGGGCGCCGAGCGCGGCGGCGACGGCTTTGAGTGACAGCTTGGCCGGCACCGGCACCACCGCGACGCCCAGGCCCGTGGGCAGGGCGACCACGAGCGTCTTGAGGATCTGCTCGGGGAGGACGCCCTCGCTGTCGGCGAGCGCGGCCACGGCTTCCGCGCCGAACGACTCGGCGCGCGGATCGTGCCGGTACTGCACCACCGAATGCGCGGCGCCCGCGGTCACCAGGGCCGCGATCGCCGGGGTTGCCGCACGCGCCACCGGCACAGATTAGGTTCAGCGTGGCCCGGACCGCCAGGTGATTTTCGCCGGAGCGTCGGTTCCGGTGCGGACCAGCCGTCGATAGGTCCGCAGGCCGAGCGCCACGACCGCGATCGCGAGCGCGCTGTTGAGCGCGGCCAGCGCGAGCACGGCCCGGCCGGTGTGCCGGGCCGCCGGCAGGTAGCTGTCCAGGAAAGCGCCGGGAGCGCCGGCGGCGATGAGGCGAACGTCGGCCAGCCCGGTGTAGGAGGTGGTGCCGCCGCCCATGCCGGCCTGCAGCTGTCCCCACACCACGACGCGGTCGCCGCGGCGCAGCACACACTCGCCGGTCGCGGCCGGCCAGTTCCACGCCTGGGTTCCCGAGTCGATGCCCTCGACCACGACGGGCGGTCCGCCGGGGAAGTCGACCAGGTAGCGCTCGGGCAGCCGGTGTCCCGGCACCGGAAGGCGCCGACCGTCGACGGTCAGGCAGGCATGTGCGGCCACCACCTCGCCCGGCGGGTCCAGCTCGGGGCTGAGCCCACTGATCACCCCGTCGAGCAGCACAGCTCCCTGCGGCGCGTCCCGCCAGGCGACGAACGCGTCACGGTCGCGCAGCACCGGCAGCGCGTCGGCCCCCGCCACCTCGGCGGCGGCCACCGCGAGGAACAGCGCCACCGCGCCGTACATCGCTGCCAGCATTCCGCACGCCACCGCGGCTCCGTGCCGGTCGTGCCGGCTCACCAGCCGCGCGAGACCGACGGTGGTGAGCAGCACCGCCAGCACCGTCAGAACGACGGTCACGACCAGGATCATCGAGGCCCGCACCAGCAGCTCGGGTACGACGGGGCCGCTGGCGACCACGGCAACCACCAGTGCCGGCCCGGTGACGGCCACCAGCAGGCACAGCAACGCGACGCGGCGGCGCCACCGGTAGGCCAGCACGACGACGACGCCGGCCACCGCTGCCCACGCCAGGGCCAGGTTCACGAGCGGTTGACCGCTCCGCGGCAGCGCAAGCCCAGGTTGACGAACGCGTCGGCGGTCTCGACCGAATCGAGCACGTCGACGCGCACCCGGACAGACAATCCCGACCGGTCCATGGTCAGCACCGGCTGCTCGCGCTCTGCGGTGAACACCGCGCACCATTCGGCGAGCGCATCGGCCACCGGCCGCAGTGTCCCGGTCGGGCCGATCCCGTCGCTGGCGAACACCAGCAACCGGTCGTCCTTGCCCGTGACCGGCTGCAGCGGGCGCCCACCGCTGACGCGGTCGATGCCCAGCAGGCGACTGATCCACGGGGGTGCGCCGCCGATCAGGTCGGCGGCGAGCTCGCGCAGTTCGGGCGGTGGCGCCGGGCCGGCGACCAGGACGGCGCCCAGCGTGGCCGGCGTCGGGCAGGTCCAGATGCTGGTGACGATGTGCGTGCTGGGCGGTGACATCTGCGAGGCGAACGAACGGGTCATCGTCAACGTCCAGTCACCGGTGACCGGGACGACGACGGTGTCGTCGCCCTCGGTGCTGACGTGCCACCCGCGCTGCTGCAGGGCCGCATGGAACGAGGCGCGCCGCCGCAGCCACCACGCCAGCGTGGTGGCTGCGATGAGCAGTGTCGCGGCGGCGACGACCAGGGTGGTTGACACGTCCATCGGCACAGAGAGTATTCCGAACCGCGGTGCGTCCGCCCGCGCTACGACGCATGCCGGGGAACAACGGCCCGGGTCGGCGCTGTTGTTTCACACCAGTGGAGGTGCGGCCACGGACCGTGGTCGGTGATTACCTCTAGGATCGTGGGAAGGGGATTTTCGGTGCCAGTGTTGACAGCGCTGCCCATGGAGGCCCCAAGGCGTCCGGCGGATCTGCCGGAGCTTTTTGGTGACGCCGCTACAGAAGGGACGGTGTTCCCCACGATGACCGACACCGATGGGGTCGCCTCGGAGAGCGCTCTCGAGGAAAAGCCCGGCACGGACGGCCGGGCCGGGCACGAAGAAACCGATGCCGAGCTGACCGCCCGCTTCGAGCGGGATGCGATTCCGATGCTGGACCAGCTCTACGGCGGCGCGCTGCGCATGACGCGCAATCCCGCCGACGCCGAGGACCTGCTCCAGGAGACGATGGTCAAGGCCTACTCGGGATTCCGCTCCTTCCGGGAAGGAACCAACCTCAAGGCGTGGTTGTACCGGATCCTGACCAACACCTACATCAACAGCTACCGCAAGAAGCAGCGGCAACCGGCGGAGTATCCGACCGAGGAGATCACCGACTGGCAGCTGGCGGCCAACGCCCAGCACTCGTCGACGGGGCTGCGTTCGGCGGAGGTGGAGGCGCTGGAGCTGTTGCCCGACAGCGAGATCAAAGAAGCCCTGCAGGCTCTGCCCGAGGAGTTCCGGATGGCGGTCTACTACGCCGACGTCGAGGGCTTCCCCTACAAGGAGATCGCCGAGATCATGGACACCCCGATCGGAACGGTGATGTCGCGGCTGCACCGCGGCAGGCGTCAATTGCGTGAGTTGTTGGGCGACGTGGCCCGCGACCGTGGCTTCATCCGCGGTCAGGACGCTCCGGAGGAGGTTTCGTCATGAGCGGCAGCGAGAACACGCCGGGTGCTTCCGAACCGGCCGAGGCGGCGGGCGCCGGCGACTCCGAGGAGCGCTGGACCCCGCCGGTCGGGCCGGTGGACCCCGAACACCCCGAGTGCGCCGCGGTGATCGCCGAGGTGTGGACGCTGCTCGACGGTGAGTGCACCGTCGAGACCCGCGACCGGCTGCGCCAGCACCTCGAGGAATGCCCCAGCTGCCTGCGCTACTACGGCATCGAGGAGCGGGTCAAGCGGCTCATCGCCCTCAAGTGCAGCGGAGAGCGCGCCCCCGACGGGCTGCGGGAGCGGCTGCGCATCGAGATCAGCCGCACCACGATCATCCGCCGCTGAGCAGCAGCCAACGAAAAACCGCCCGGCTTCGTCGAAGCTCGGGCGGTTCGGCGTAACCAGACGACCTCAGGAATTGGGCCGCTTGCCGTGGTTGGCCTTGCTGTACTTGCGGTCGCGCTTCTTACGGCCTCGCTTGGCCATGATGTACCTCCGAAGGGATCGATCGTGGGTGCCCGTCGTCAGGGCGTTGCTCACCATTGTCTCACGGGCCAGTTGATGCTCGGTCCACCGTGCCGTGTGGTTCGATAGACGCGACAAGCAGGCAGCAGTACAGCGGAGTGGGGTGAAGATGGCCGAGGACGTTCGCGCGGAGATCGTGGCCAGTGTGCTCGAGGTCGTGGTCCACGAGGGCGATCAGATCGGTGAAGGCGACACCCTGGTGCTGCTCGAGTCGATGAAGATGGAGATCCCGGTGCTCGCCGAGGTCGCCGGCACGATCAGCAAGGTCAGCGTGGCCGTCGGCGACGTCATCCAGGCCGGCGACCTGATCGCGGTCATCAGCTAGGGCGGCGTGGTTCCGCCTTCGTCGTTCGCCCCGGCTTTCCGGTAGGGCCGTGTCCACCCTCGGTGACCTGCTCGCCGAGCACACAGTGCTGCCCGGAAACGCCGTCGACCACCTCCATGCCGTCGTCGGGGAATGGCAGCTGCTGGCCGACCTGTCGTTCGCCGACTACCTGATGTGGGTGCGCCGCGACGACGGCAGGATGGTCTGCGTGGCCCAGGTGCGGCCCAACACGGCCCCGACGGTGATGCTCGCCGACTCGGTCGGCACCGTGGCCACCCCCGAGGATCACCCGATCGTGGCCGCGGCGTTCGATTCGGGTGTCATCGGCGCCTCCACGGTGCAGGGCGGCGACGGGTCCCCGGGGATCCGGGTGGAGGCGGTTCCGGTGCGCTACAAGACCGACGTCGTGGCCGCGCTCACCCACCAGACCTCGCTGGCCCCCCGACAGGCAAGCCCACTGGAAACCGCGTACGTGGCGTGTGCGGTGGACCTGCTGCACATGCTCTCCGAGGGCACCTTTCCCAACGTGGGCGACCTGGCGACGTCGCGGTCCAGCCCGCGCGCCGGGGACGGGTTCATTCGCCTCGACGAGACCGGGGTGGTGACGTTCGCCAGCCCGAACGCGATCTCGGCGCTGCACCGGATGGGGTTGACCGCCGAACTCGAGGGCCACAACCTGGTCAGCGTCACCAGGCCGTTGATCTCCGACCCGTTCGAGGCTCAGGAACTGGCCAACCACGTCCGTGACTCGTTGTCCGGCGGCTCGAGCATGCGCATGGAGGTCGATGCCGGCGGGGCCGCGGTCCTGTTGCGCACGCTTCCGTTGGTGGTACACGGAGTCGGGGTGGGGGCGGCGGTGCTGATCCGCGACGTCACCGAGGTCAAGCGCCGCGACCGGGCGTTGCTGTCCAAGGACGCGACCATCCGGGAGATCCACCACCGGGTGAAGAACAACCTGCAGACCGTCGCCGCGCTGTTGCGGCTGCAGGCCCGCCGGACCAGCAACCCGGAAGGCCGTGAGGCGCTCATCGAGTCCGTGCGCCGGGTGTCCTCGATCGCGCTGGTGCACGACGCACTGTCGATGTCGGTCGACGAAGAGGTCAATCTCGACGAGGTCGTCGACCGGATCCTGCCGATCATGAACGACGTTGCGACCCCCGAGATCTCCGATGCCCCGATCCGGATCAACCGGGTGGGGGAGCTGGGTGTGCTGGACGCCGACCGCGCCACGGCGCTGATCATGGTGATCACCGAGCTGGTGCAAAACGCCATCGAGCACGCTTTCGACGATCCCGCCGACGCGCAGGGCTGTGTGACGATCCGCGCCGAGCGGTCGGCCCGCTGGCTCGACGTGGTGATCAACGACGACGGGCGCGGGCTGCCGGAGGGCTTCAGCCTGGAGAAATCCGACCGTCTCGGGCTGCAGATCGTCCGGACCCTGGTCGCCGCCGAGCTCGACGGGTCGCTGGGCATGCACCAGGCCCCGGGTGGCGGCACCGATGTGATCCTGCGGGTGCCGGTGGGCCGCCGTTCGCGGGGCGGACAGTACTGAGTTCGCCTTCGCGGACGAGTCAATACCGACGTGCACCGGGGATCTATGCCGCGAATTCGCGTACCGGAATTCGCGGCGGAATCGAATTCACAAACTAACGGCCCCGACCATTGGTCGGGGCCGTCGGCTCGGTGTGCCGTGGTCTATCAGACCCCTGTGCGTGCCTTCGTGCGAGCGTTGCGACGCTTGAGGGCACGGCGTTCGTCCTCGCTCATGCCGCCCCACACGCCGGCGTCCTGGCCTGAGTCCAATGCCCAGCTCAGGCACTCGGCGGTGACCGGGCAGCGAGCGCAGACGAGCTTCGCGTCAGCGATCTGAGCCAGTGCCGGACCGCTGTTCCCCACCGGGAAGAACAGTTCCGGATCCTCGTCGCGACAGACCGCCTTGTGGCGCCAATCCATGAGACATACTCCTTGTCATGTGCGCAGCAATGCGCACGAGCTTTACTTCGGCTGTTAACGCAAGCGCACCGAATGTTTCTGCGCTGTTGCATCCGATGCTTTCACAGGCTGAACAGATGTCAATAGAACTTCGTTAACACGTGGGCAATGTCACTGCTAGGGCCTGTTACCGGTTGCCTAACACGTTTGTACTAGTCTTAAACCACCTGCGCTCTAATTCGCGCCTGTGAGTTATCTGACTCATTGCGTCTGTGCAGCTCAAGGGCCTTATTGTGCGGGTTCGGCCGGTGGGGCGACCACGGCGAGGGCGTCGGGCACGGCGGTGAACCGCAGCGAGTCACGCTCGCCGATGTAATCGCCGTCGATCTGGCATGCCACCGGGGTGTCGCTCGTCACCGTCAGCCACGGCAGGTCGTCGTCGCGGATCAGGTGCCGGGCCTGCAGCCGGGGCTTGCGCGAGGTCATCTGCCGGACCAGCCCCAGGTTGGCCCACACGTTCATGCTGGTGGTCGCGAAGACACCCAGGCCGTTCTCGAACGTGGTGCCCGGGTTGGTCCACACCGGGCGGTTGTTGGCGTACGTCCAGGGGCTGGAGTTGGAGACGAACGCGAAGTGCACGCCGGTGATCGGCTCACGTCCGGGCAACTGCACCGTCAGGTGGGGTTCCCGGCGCGCACTGGCCAGCACCTCGCGGACGGCGACCCGGATGTAGCGCGACGCGGTGACCTTGCGGCCCTTGTCGCGTTGCGCCTCCACCGCGGCGACCACGTCGCCGTCGACACCCATCCCCGCGGTGAACACCGCCCACCGCTCACCGCAGTCCATCAGCCCGATGCGGCGCCACGCGGCGCCGCGCCGGTATTCGCCGAGCAGGTCGACCAGCTGATTGGTGGCCTCGATGGGGTCCGGACTGATACCCAGTGCCCGGGCGAAGACATTGGCCGAACCGCCGGGCACCACCCCGACCGCCGGCGCGCGCACGCCCGGCCCCAGTGCGCCGCGGATGCCGTTGACGATCTCGTTCACCGTGCCGTCACCGCCGTGCACGATCACCACGTCCACCCCGTCGGCAGTGGCCTGTTCGGCGATCTCGATGGCGTGGCCGCGGTGGTCGGTGTGTTCGACGGTCAGCCGGGTGCGGCTCTCCAGCGCGTGGGCCAGCAGATCGCGCCCGGCGGGCGTCGTCGATGTCGCATTGGGGTTCACGATCAGCACGGCGCGCACGATGGCTCAGCCTAACGGGGTCTGGTGACCACCGGACAACGGGCGAGGGAGCGGTTTCGTGGCCGGCGTCTGCACATATCAGCACAATGGAATGTGTCCGCAGCAACGAGTGAACGGAGTGGCAGATGACCGTGGTTCCCGAGGGCACCGTGTTGACCTGCGCCCACGACGGGTGCGGATGCCGCGTGCTGGTGCAGTCCGAATGCCACTGCCCCGGCGCCGGACAGTCCTACGTGTGTGCCTGCGGCACCGAAATGGTGCCGGTCACCGAGTAGCCGACATCGCCGGCATGGCGGAGCTGCCGGCGATGGACACCTGGGCAGGGCCGGCGCCGGTACCGTACAACGGTGACCGAACGCCGACTGCTGCTCGTCAACGGGCCGAACCTCAACCTGCTGGGCACTCGCCAACCCGAGGTGTACGGCACCACCACCCTGGCCCAGATCGAGGCCCGGTTCGCCGAGGTGGCCGCGCAGGCGGGACTGCAGGTTCGCACCGTGCAGAGCAACCACGAGGGCGTGCTCGTCGACGCCATTCAGGCCGCGGCCGCCGACTGCGCGGCCATCGTCATCAACCCGGCCGCCTACAGCCACACCTCCGTCGCGATCGCCGATGCGCTGCGTTCGGTCGGGTTGCCGGTCGCCGAGGTGCACCTGAGCAATATCCACGCCCGCGAGGAGTTCCGGCACCACTCCTATGTGTCGGCGGTGGCCGAGACGGTCATCGCCGGCGCCGGGCCGCTGGGCTACGAGCTGGCGGTGCGCTATCTGGCCGACAGGCTGGGCGGCTGATGCCGCGCGCGCTGCGCATCGCCGGCGGCATCGCCGCGGCCGAGGGTGCGCTCGGCCTGATCATGGCCGTCGTGCTGGTGGTGCGCGAACTGGCCGGTCACCATGAGGACGCGATCAGCGGCTACGGCACCGCGGCGTGGTTCGCGATCATGGGTTCGGGGGTGGCGGCCGCAGGTTGGGCGCTGTGGACCGGGCGGCGTTGGGGCCGCGGGATCGCGGTGTTCGCCAACCTGCTGCTGCTCGGCGTGGCCTGGTACGTGTTCACCTCGGGCCAGCTGCGCTACGCGGTAGCGGTCGGGGCGACGTCGATCACGGTGCTGGCGCTGTTGTTCAGCCCGTCGGTGGTGGGCTGGCTGGCTCAGCCGGACTCGGAGGCCAAGGCCGACAGGCGCGGCCCGGACACCCGGTAGGTGATCCATTCGCTCTGCGGGGTGCCCCCGACGCCGTCGTAGAGCGCGATCGCGTTGACGTTCCAGTCCAGCACCGCCCAACTCAGCCGCGAGTAGCCGTGCTCGACGCACTCCCGGGCCAGCGCGGCCAGCAGCCGCCGCGCCAGCCCCCGCCGGCGAAACTGGGGCCGCACGAACAGGTCCTCCAGGTAGATTCCGGGAACGCCGTCCCAGGTGGAGAAGTTCAGGAACCACAGCGCCGCGGCGGCCGCCTGCCCGTCCACCTCGACGATGTGTGCGTGCACCGTCGGGTTTGGGCTGAAAAGAGCTGCCTGCAATTGGGTTTCGGTCACGGTGCAGTCGGCGGCGGCGTGTTCGAACTCGGCCAGCTCGTGGACCATCGCGGTCAGTTCGGCGACGTCGCCGTCGCGGGCGGGGCGGATCACGGTGTCGGTCATGGCGTCACTCCCAGCGCGGACAGGATCGTCCGGAACTTCGTGGTGGTTTCGGCGACTTCGTCGTCGGGGTCGGATTCGGCGACGATCCCGCCGCCGGAATGCGCCACCGCGGTGCGCCGGTCCGCCGACAGTTGCGCGCAGCGGATCGACACCACCCAGCGGCCGTCGCCGCGATGATCGCACCAGCCGACCGTGCCGGCGTAGAAACCGCGGTCACCCTCGATCTGGTCGATCAGCGCGGTCGCCGACTCGGTGGGCGACCCCCCAACCGCCGGTGTCGGATGCAGTGCCACTGCGAGGTCCAATGCGGTGGTGGATTTTTCGCGTAGGCGACCCGATATCGGGGTGTAGAGATGCCAGACCGCGGCGGTCCTGGACAGCTGCGGGCGCTCGGCGATCTCGAGGTCGGTGCACAACGGGTCCAGTGCCTCGGCCAACGCATCGACCACCAGCTGGTGCTCGTGACGGTTCTTCGCCGAGTCCGCCAGCGCGGCTCCGCTGGCCGCGTCGTCGTCGGGGTCGGGCAGCCGTGGCGCCGAACCGGCGAACGGGCGGCACGCCACCCGGTCACCCTGCCGGGCGACCAGCAGCTCGGGGCTGGCGCCCAGCAGCACCGTGCCCGAGAAGCCCTCGCCGGCCGCGGACAGGTCGACGAGGTACTTGGTGGCCTGCGCGTCGTCGGCGGCCAGCCGCTGCAGCACCGTGCGGGCGTCCAGCGGACCGTCGGCGCTCAACCGCAGCGCGCGGGCCAGCACCACCTTGCGCAACGGATCGGCCGGATCGCGCAGCGCGGCCAGCGCCGCTTCGACGCGCTCGCGGTGCACCTGTGCCTCGGGGATCATCTCGGCGATGCTGACTGCAGGCAGCTCGCGGCTCGGCCACGCCGGCGGGGCGTCGCTGAACCGCACCGTCTGTGGCCGGATCAGCGCCGCTGGTCGGGACGTGTCGAATGGCAAGGCGCCCAGCACAATCGAGGCGCTTCGGGACGCCAGCGCGGCGCGTGCCTCGCCGATGTGGCCGAAGGCGGTGTGCACACCGTCGGCGACCACGGCGCCGTCCGGGCCGGCCAGCACGAAGGTGGGTTCGCGGGTCACGCCGGTGTGGCCGGGTTGGGATGGCCCGTCAGGCCCAGCGCGGCGAGCTGGCGCACCCCGTGCTCGAACCCGCACACCGCGATCGACACCGCCGGCATCGCGAAGCGGATGCCCTCGTAGACGGGCTGCTCGATCCAGCGGGTGATCACCGCGCGGGAGAAGTGGCCGTGTCCGACGAACACCACGTCGCGGGACTGCATGTGCTCCAGCGCCATCGCGATCGCCCGGTCGGCGCGCTCACAGACCTGCGCCGAGGTCTCCCCGCCGGGACAGCCGTGTGTCCACACCAGCCAGTTGGGCACCGCCCGGCGGATCTCGACGGTCGTGGTGCCCTCGTAGTCGCCGTAATCCCATTCGCTGATCAGCGGATTGACCTCGTCGACGCTCAGGCCGGCCAACTCGGCGGTCACCCGTGCGCGCACCCGCGGGCTGCTCACCACGAACGGGTTGTCGAGTCGCATCTGGCGCAGGGTGTCGGCGGCCGCCTGGGCCTGCTCACGGCCGTGGTCAGTGAGTTCGAGTTCGGTGCGGCTGGTGTGCTTGCCGGATTTCGACCACTCCGTCTCGCCGTGACGGAGCAGGATCAGCCGGTGCTCGGTGAGGCCCACAGGGTCCGATTCTGCCGCACGCGACGCACCGACATGGGTGTGCGGGTCAAACAAACTTGGGTACACCGGGGATCATGACAGGATGGGAAGCGTGACGCGGGTACTTGCTGTCGCCAATCAAAAGGGTGGGGTCGCCAAAACCACAACGGTGGCGTCGTTGGGTGCGGCAATGGTGGAGATGGGGAAACGGGTGCTGCTCGTCGACCTCGATCCGCAGGGTTGTCTGACGTTCTCACTGGGTCAGGACCCGGACAAGCTGGCGGTCTCGGTGCACGAGGTGCTGCTCGGGGACGTCGAGCCCGACGCGGCGTTGGTCAGTACGGCGGAGGGAATGACCTTGCTGCCCGCCAACATCGATCTGGCCGGTGCCGAGGCGATGCTGCTGATGCGGGCTGGCCGGGAGTATGCGCTCAAGCGCGCGCTGGCCAAGGTGAGCGACGGCTTCGACGTGGTGATCATCGACTGCCCGCCCTCGCTGGGGGTGCTGACGCTCAATGGCCTGACCGCCGCCGACGATGTGATCGTGCCGTTGCAGTGCGAGACGCTGGCCCACCGCGGTGTCGGTCAGTTCCTGCGCACCATCAACGACGTGCAGCAGATCACCAATGCCGAACTCACGCTGCTCGGCGCGCTGCCCACGCTGTACGACTCGCGGACCACGCACAGCCGCGACGTGCTGCTGGATGTGGCCGACCGCTATTCGCTTCCGGTGATCGCGCCGCCGATCCCGCGGACCGTGCGCTTCGCCGAGGCCAGCGCGTCGGGCTCGTCGGTGCTGACCGGGCGCAAGAACAAGGGTGCGCTGGCCTACCGGGAGCTCGCCGACGCGTTGATCCGGCACTGGAAGAACGGCAAGGCGCTGCCGACGTTCACCCCCGACGTCTGACGGGCCCGACGCTGCCGAACTGGCATTCCGGCAGCGAAAGTGCGAGATGTGGTGTCTCGGGACATCGCTGACACTTATGTCGCGGGACATCGCTGACAGTCATGATGCCGGTTTGGGCTCGCGGGTGCGATATGTCCGGGTGGCTTTGTCG
>JAXHTL010000132.1:0-13936 GCA_034190095.1 Actinomycetota bacterium | reverse complement strand
CGCCGCCCAGCGCAACTACACCTCGGGCGGCTGGGGCAGCGGTGGTTCCGGCGGCGACATCGGCGCGGTGATCGGCGGCATCATCATCGGCAATGTGCTCGGTGGCGGGTTCAGCGGCGGTATGGGCCGCCGGCGCCGCCGCGGCGGGTTCGGCGGTGGCTTCGGGGGCGGTTTCGGGGGCGGTTTCGGCGGTGGACGCCCGGGCTCCTTCGGCGGCTCCTCGGGCGGCGGCGGCTTCAGCGGCGGCGGCGGTCGCTTCTGACCTCTTTGCGCGAGCGTGCGTGTCTGCAGCCGACACGCCCTGGGTTTTCCGAAGTTCGCGCACACTCACGGGCCCTCGCGGCGCCGGGAACCATCCCCAGTCACCGATCCATCCCCAGCGCACCCATGATGTGCCCCGCCCGGGTTCCCGGGCGGGGTCACGATCACCAGCGTGACCGATCTCGGCGAGCTCTTCGATGCCCAGGGTGGAGTGGCCACCACGGCCCAACTGCTCACAGTGCTCAGCCGCAGCCGTATGGACACCGACATCGGCCGCGGCGCCCTGCAGAAGGTGTGGCCGGGTGTCTACAGCCGTGACGACCCCGACACGATGACGAAGCTGCGCGGGCTCGACCTGCGCGCCGGCGAACCGGTTGCCATCTGTCTGGGTACCGCTGCCGCCGCATACGGCTTCGACACCGAGGACACCCGCGACCTGCACGTCCTGACGCCCGAAGGCCATCAGCTCCGCCGCTCCGACGGCCTGGTCGTGCACCGGCGCGCGGGCGCTCCCCTCGACGAGATCGACGGCCGGCCGGCCACCACGGCCGCATGGACCGCGGTGGAGGTGGCCAGATCGCTGCGTCGTCCGCGAGCTCTGGCCACTCTCGATGCGGCGCTGCGCACCGGCACCTGCGACCGGCGCCAACTCCAGGCGACGGCGGCCAAGCATTCCGGACGGCGGGGCATCGTGGCGGTGCGTGACCTCGTCGGACTGGCCGACCCGCTGGCCGAGTCGCCGATGGAGAGCGAGGCACGGCTGGTCATGCTCGACAGCTGCCTGCCGTCGCCGGTGCTGCAGCACGAGCTCATCGACCGCGGTGGACGAATTTGGCGCCTGGACTTCGCCTGGCCGGATCACCGGTTCGCGGTCGAATACGACGGCTTCGACTGGCACAGCAATCCCGACCACCTCCGTCACGACCGGCAGAAGCGGGCCGCGCTCAACGAGGCCGGATGGACCCTGCTCGCGGTGGTGGCTGACGACGTCCGGCGTCGGTCACAGGACATGGTGCGACGCATCGAGTTCGAGCTGCACCGCTCGAGGGCGGCGTGAGCGTGCGCGTACTCGGGTAAACGTGCGGCGTGTCGGTCGCAGACACGCACGCTCGCCGGACGGTCAGCAACCCTTGAGGCGCACCGCCAGGTAGTCGGACACCTCGGAGATCGCGACCCGCTCCTGGGTCATCTGGTCGCGCTCACGGATCGTCACGGCGTGGTCCTCGAGCGAGTCGAAGTCGACCGTGATGCAGTACGGCGTGCCGATCTCGTCCTGGCGGCGGTAGCGCCGGCCGATCGCGCCCGCGTCGTCGAACTCCACGTTCCACGACGTGCGCAGCTCGGCGGCCAGATCCCGGGCCTTGGGCGACAGGTCGGCGTTGCGCGACAGCGGCAGCACCGCGGCCTTGACCGGCGCCAGCCGCGGGTCCAGCCGCAGCACGGTGCGCTTGTCGACGCCGCCCTTGGCGTTGGGCGCCTCGTCCTCGGTGTAGGCGTCGACCAGGAAAGCCATCAGCGAGCGCGTCAGCCCGGCCGCCGGCTCGATCACGTAGGGCACGAACCGGGTGTCGGTGGCCTGGTCGTAGAACGACAGGTCGGCCCCGGAATGCTTGGAGTGCGTCGACAGGTCGAAGTTGGTGCGGTTGGCCACCCCTTCGAGCTCACCCCACGGGCTGCCGGCGAAACCGAACTTGTACTCGATGTCGACGGTGCGGTCGGAGTAGTGCGACAGCTTCTCCTGGGGATGCTCGTAGAGCCGCAGGTTGTCGCGGTCGATGCCGAGTTCGACGTACCACTGCAGCCGGGTGTCGATCCAGTACTGGTGCCATTCGGCCGCGGTGGACGGTTCGACGAAGAACTCCATCTCCATCTGCTCGAACTCGCGGGTGCGGAAGATGAAGTTTCCGGGGGTGATCTCGTTGCGGAAGCTCTTGCCGATCTGACCGATCCCGAACGGCGGCTTCTTGCGGGCGGTGGTGACGACGTTGGCGAAGTTGACGAAGATGCCCTGGGCGGTCTCCGGGCGAAGGTAGTGCAGGCCCTCCTCGGTCTCGATCGGCCCCAGGTAGGTCTTGAGCATCATGTTGAAGTCGCGCGGTTCGGTCCACTGGCCCTTGGTGCCGCAGTCCGGGCACGCGATCTCGCCCATCGGCACCGAATCGGGGTCGTCGAGGCCCTTCTTCTCGGCGTAGGCCTCCTGCATGTGGTCCTGGCGGTGGCGCTTGTGGCAGTTCAGGCATTCCACCAGCGGGTCGTTGAACACGTCGACGTGCCCGGAGGCGACCCACACCTCACGCGGCAGGATGATCGCCGAGTCCAGCCCCACGACGTCATCTCGAGCCGTCACGACCGATCGCCACCACTGCCGCTTGATGTTCTCCTTGAGCTCGACACCCAACGGGCCGTAGTCCCAGGCGGATTTGGTTCCGCCGTAGATCTCGCCGGACTGGAAGACCAGCCCGCGGCGCTTGGCCAGGTTCGCGACGGTGTCGATGATGGATGCCACGGGGTGACAGCGTAGCGAGGGCCTCACGACACGATCACGCGAGATCACCATTGACATGCGCACCCATGCATGTATCTTGGTATCTAATGAAAACCGTTTCCACTTCGACGCCGGTTGCCCACGACCACAGCGGCGCGCCGCCGCCCGAGCTCCCGTCCCGGGAAGTGCTCGACACCGCCGGTGACCTGCTGCGCGCGCTGGCGGCCCCGGTGCGCATCGCGATCGTCCTGCAGCTGCGCGAGGCCGCCCGCTGCGTCCACGAACTGGTCGACGCGCTGGGCCTTCCGCAGCCGCTGGTCAGCCAGCACCTGCGGATCCTGAAAGCGGCCGGTGTCGTCGAAGGGGAACGCTCGGGCCGAGAAGTGCTGTACCGCTTGGTCGATCACCACCTGGCCGACATCGTGGTCGCCGCCGTCACCCACAGCGCCGAGGACGAGAAGTGACCGGCGCCGTCCGGGCGACGCGGCAACGCGCCGCGATCTCGGCGCTGCTCGAGAATCTCGACGACTTCCGCTCGGCCCAGGAACTGCACGACGAGCTGCGCCGGCGCGGCGAGGGCATCGGCCTGACCACCGTGTACCGCACCCTGCAACAGATGGCGGCTACGGGTGCGGTCGACACCCTGCGCACCGACACCGGCGAGTCGGTCTACCGACTCTGTTCGGATCACCATCACCACCATCTGGTCTGCCGCAACTGCGGCAGCACGGTGGAGATCCAGGGCAATCAGGTGGAGAAGTGGGCGGCCGAGGTCGCCCGCGAGAACGGCTACACCGAGGTCACCCACACCGTGGAGATCTTCGGATTGTGCGCCCGCTGCGCCGCGGCGCCGTCAGGAAACTAACGCGCTGCGCACGTCCGCGCCGGTGGCCAACACCATCATCACCAGGGTGCGCAGCGCGTCGTCGCTCAGTCCCGCGGCCGGGAAGTTGTACCGCAGCAACACGTCGCCGGTCTTCTTGGAGTTGGCCTTCGCGGCGCCGACAGCGCTCTTGCCGCCGCCGATCTTCTCCACCAACGACACCGTTCCCAGCAGCGTGTCGTGCGCATGCTTGGCCACCGCGGCGCGAATCGCGGCATTGAGCGGCAGGTCCCACGCCAGCACCTGGGTCAGCGACACCATGTCGAGGCCCTCGGCGATGGTGACCACCCGCAGCGACGCGAACGTCTCGTGGTGCTGCACGGTCAGCGCGCCGTCGTCCTCGCGCTGCACCGGCAGAATGTCGGCGAGCACCTCCGCCAGCCGCTCGGACAGCTCCATTCAGGCGCGCCCGAATCGCCGGTTGCGGTTGACGTACTCCATGCAGGCCGCCCACAGATCGCGGCGGTCGTAGTCGGGCCAGAGCTTGTCCTGGAAGACGTACTCGGCGTAGGCGGCCTGCCACAGCAGGAAGTTGCTGGCCCGTTGCTCCCCGGAGGTCCGGATGAACAGGTCGACGTCGGGGATGTCGGCGCGGTGCAGGTGCTTGGCGAACATCGCCTCGGTGATCCGCCCCGGGCTGACTTTGCCGTCGACGGCCTCCTGCGCCAGCGCGCGGGTGGCCTCGACGATCTCGGTGCGCCCGCCGTAGTTCACGCAGTAGTTGATGGTGATGACGTCGTTGCCGACGGTCATCTCCTCGGCGATGTCGAACTCCTTGATGACGCTGCGCCACATCCGCGGGCGCGAACCCACCCAGCGCATGTTGACACCCATCGCGTTGAGGTTCTCCCGGCGGCGACGCACCACCTCACGGTTGAAGCCCATCAGGAAGCGCACCTCCTCGGTGCTGCGCTTCCAGTTCTCTGTGGAGAACGCATACACGGTCAGGTGTTTGATGCCGATCTCGATGGCTCCGCAGGTGATGTCGATGAGCACCGCCTCGCCCATCTTGTGGCCCTCGGTGCGGCCCAAGCCACGCTGGGTGGCCCAACGGCCGTTGCCGTCCATCACCACCGCGACGTGATTGGGCACCTGCCCGGCGGGGATCTGCGGGGCGGCCGCCTTGGAGGTGTGCTGCGGCGGCCGGGAGAACCTCCCGTTGGTGTTCGGGGGCAGATCCGGGAAGACCACCGGCCACGTCGAGGTGTCCGGGAACATCGGGTAGTCCTCAGGCGCCGGGGGCAGCTGAGGGTAGCTGTTCTTCCCCATCCGCTTGGTTGCCATGCGCCATATCCTGCCTGATGCCCCGAACGGCCGTCCGGTCCACCCGCTCCACGAGAGGCAGCGTCCGTAGCTGACGCTCCAAATGCCACTGCAGATGCGCGGCGACCAGACCACTGGCCTGACTGCGGTGCGACGCCGATGAGGTCTGCGCGTGCGCCCAGTCGCCCTCGTAGAGCGCGGCCATCAGATCCAGCACCGCCTGCGGCGGGGTCGCCGACCCCGAGGGCCGGCAGTGCACGCACACACTGCCGCCGGCCGCCACGTGGAAGGCGCGGTGCGGCCCCGGGGCCGCACACCGGGCGCACTCGGTCAGCGCCGGCGCCCACCCGGCGACCCCCATCGCACGTAGCAGGTAGGCATCCAGCAGCAGTTCACGCGGCCTGCTGTCGTCGGCCACCGCCCGCAACGCGGCGACGGTGAGCCTGTGCAGTGCGGGCATCGGGGCCCGCTCCTCACCGGCGAGCCGCTCGGCGGTCTCGAGCATCGCGCACGCGCACGTGTAACGGCCGTAGTCGCTGACGATGTCGGAGGCGAACGCGTCGATGGCGGCCACCTGGGTGACGATGTCGAGGTTCCGGCCCGGATGCAGCTGAACGTCGATGTGCGCGAAAGGTTCCAGCCGCGCCCCGAACTTACTGCGGGTGCGCCGCACCCCCTTGGCGACCGCACGCACCAAACCGTGATCGCGCGTGAGCAGGCTCACGATCCGGTCGGCTTCGCCGAGCTTGTGCTGGCGCAACACCACCGCCCGGTCCCGGTACAGACGCATCGGCCAAGTCTCCCACTGTCGGGGGACGAAATGTGCTTCGCAGCGCCGATAGGCTCGTAGGTGATGGCCCACGTCTCTTCCCTCAGCTCGCGGTCTCAGGACCGGTTCCCCACTTTGGGCGAACAGCTCTACCAACTCGCCAACGGCACCGCGACCTCGGTCGACCTGGTGCGCACGTCGCTCGCAGCGATCGAGGCCAGCCAGGACACCCTCAACGCGTTCCGGGTGGTGCTCACCGACACCGCTCTGGCCGAGGCGGCTGCGGCCGACCGCGTCCGCCAGTCCGGCCGCGACCTCACCGACCGCCCGCTGCTCGGGATCCCGATCGCGGTCAAAGACGACGTCGACGTCGCCGGGGTGCCGACCCGCTTCGGCACCGAGGGGCAGGTCCGCGAGGCCGACGCCGACGCCGAGGTGGTGCGCCGGTTGCGCGCCGCCGGCGCGGTGATCGTCGGCAAGACCAATACCTGTGAGCTCGGCCAATGGCCGTTCACCAGCGGCCCCGGCTTCGGCCACACCCGAAATCCGTGGTCGCGCGCACATACCCCGGGTGGCTCGTCGGGCGGTAGCGCGGCCGCGGTGGCCGCCGGCCTGGTCACCGCCGCCATCGGCTCCGACGGCGCCGGCAGTGTGCGTATCCCCGCCGCCTGGACCCATCTGGTCGGAATCAAACCGCAGCGCGGCCGGATCTCGACCTGGCCGCTGCCGGAGACGTTCAACGGCATCACGGTCAACGGCGTGCTCGCCCGCACCGTGGCCGACGCCGCCCTGCTGCTCGACGCCGCATCCGGAAACGTGCCGGGCGACCTGCACACTCCGCCTCCGGTCCAGGTGTCCGACTTCGTGGCCCAGGCGCCCGGACCGTTGCGCGTCGCGATGTCGACCAAGTTCCCGTTCAGCGGTTTCCGTGCCCAGCTGCACCCCGAGATCCACACCGCGCTCGAGGCCGTCGCCGATCAGCTCGCCCAGCTCGGCCACAGCGTGGTGTCCGCCGACCCCGACTACGACCTGCGCATGTCCTGGAACTTCCTGGCGCGTTCCACCGCGGGCCTGCCCGCATGGGTGGACCGGCTCGGGCACCGCGTCAGACTGGACAAGCGCACCCGCGCGAACGCGCGGGTCGGGCGGGTGCTCTCCGAGCACATCCTGCGCAAGGCCCGTGCCCACGAGGCCGCCTCGCAACGCCGGGTCGGCTGGATCTTCAACCTGGCCGACGTGGTGCTCGCGCCGACGACCGCGCTGCCGCCGCCGACCGTGGAGGCCTTCGACGACCTCGGCGGCTTGGCCACCGACCGCCGGATGATCCAGGCCTGCCCGGCGACCTGGCCGTGGAACCTGCTGGGCTGGCCGTCGATCAACGTGCCCGCCGGGTTCACCTCCGACGGACTGCCGATCGGTGTGCAGCTGATGGGCCCGGCCAACAGCGAGCCGCTGCTGGTGTCGCTGGCGGCCGCGCTGGAGGCGCTCAACGGCTGGGCCACCCGGCAGCCGGACAACTGGTGGGACACCCGCATCGCGGCGCCGGCCGAGCCGGCGAGCACCACCAATCTGGACGCTACGGACTCGGTGACCGGCAACGTCGCGTAATGTCCCGACGGTGACCGGTCGCATCCTCCTGCCCGCGGCATCGGCGCTCGCCCTGGTCGTCGCCGTGCCGACCGCGGTGGCGCCGGGTGCGCACGCCGACAATCGACGCCTCAACGAGAGCGTCGTGGTCAACGTCTACACCATCCAGCAGAACAACGACTGCGACACCGACATCCAGATCAACCCGCAGTTACAGCTGGCCGCCGAGTGGCACACCCGGGACGTGCTCAACAACCGCGCCCTCGACGGTGACATCGGCTCGGACGGCTCCACCCCCCAGGACCGCGCCAACGCCGCGGGGTTCGTCGGCACCGTCGCCGAGACCGTCGCGATCAACCCGGCGCTGGCGATCAGCGGTATCGAGATCCTCAACCAGTGGTACTACAACCCCCACTACATGGCGATCATGTCCGACTGCGCCAACACCCAGATCGGTGTCTGGTCGGAGAACGCCCTCGACCGCTCGGTGGTCGTCGCGGTCTACGGCCAACCCGGCTGAGCGATTTCGGCCGCTAGAAACCGAGGCGGCCGAGCTGTTTGGGGTCGCGCTGCCAGTTCTTGGCGATCTTCACCCGCAGATCCAGGAAGACCTTGGTGCCCAGCAACTTCTCGATCTGAGTGCGCGCCGCGGTACCGACCTCACGCAGCCGGGCCCCGCCCTTGCCGATCACGATGCCCTTCTGCGACTCCCGCTCGACGTAGAGGATCGCGTGCACATCGATCAGCGGATCGTCCTCGGGGCGGTCAGGACGCTCGGCGACCTCGTCGATGACCACGGCCAGCGAATGCGGGAGCTCGTCGCGCACCCCCTCCAGCGCGGCCTCCCGGATCAGCTCTGCCATCAGCACCTCTTCGGGCTCATCGGTCAGCTCGCCGTCGGGGTAGAACGCCGGGCCCGGCGGCAGCTGCGCGACCAGCACGTCGACCAGCACCTCGAGTTGGGTGCCCGAGGTCGCCGACACCGGCACGATCTCGGTGTCGGGACCGCACAGTTCGGAGACCGCCATCAGCTGTTCGGCGATGCGGTCGCGGCCCACCTTGTCGGTCTTGGTCACCACCGCGATCAGCGTGGTCCGCGGCGCCACGGCCCGGATCTGCTCGTAGATCCAGCGGTCCCCCGGGCCGATCTTCTCGTCGGCCGGAATGCACAACCCGATCACGTCCACCTCGGAGTAGGTGTCTTTGACCAGGTCGTTGAGCCGCTGGCCGAGCAGGGTGCGCGGCCGGTGCAGCCCCGGGGTGTCGACCAGCACGATCTGGAAGTCGTCGCGGTGCACGATGCCGCGGATGGTGTGCCGGGTGGTCTGCGGCCGGTTCGACGTGATCGCGACCTTGCTGCCGACCAGCGCGTTGGTCAGCGTGGACTTACCGGTGTTCGGACGTCCCACGAAACAGACGAAACCCGACCGGAACTCCCCCGCGTCGTCGCTCACTGCACGGTGCCCGACCGGTCGGTGACGATCACCGAAGCCTCGGCAGTCATCTCCCGCACCGCCGCCACACCGGGGTCCTGTGCGGTCCCGCCGACGAGCACCGCCGCCTCCAGACCCGTCGCCCCGCTGGACACCGCCGCGGCGACCGCGGCCTGCAGGGCGGTCAGCTGCAGGGCGGCCAGGACCACCGGGGCCCCGGCGTAGGTGCGGCCGTCGGCGTCGCGGACCGCCGCCCCGCTGGTCGCCTCGGCGCGGGCCATCGCACCGCGTGCGAGCACCACCAGCTTGGTGTCCTCGGCGTCCAGCTCAGTCATCGGGTTCCTCTCCGTCCTCGTCGGCGCCGGGTTCGGGCTCGGTCCTGCTGACCAGGACCGTGCCGATGCGTACCCGCCCGCGGGGGTCCGGTCCGCCTTCGGCCCGCAGCAGCAGCCCGTCCCAGGTCACCTGCGCCCCGGGCAGCGGTACCCGGCCCAGCTCCAGCGCCAGCAGACCACCGACGGTGTCGACGTCGAGGTCCTCGTCGAACTGCACGTCGTAGAGCTCGCTGAGGTCCTCGATGGACAGCCGGGCCGACACCCGGTACTCGCCGTCGCCCAGGTCTTCGACGGGGGCGACCTCGTCGGTGTCGTACTCGTCGGCGATCTCACCGACGATCTCCTCGAGCACGTCCTCGATGGTCACCAGGCCGGCGATCGCGCCGTATTCGTCGACCAGCAGCGCCATGTGGTTGCGGTCGCGCTGCATCTCGCGCAGCAATTCGTCGAGCGGTTTGGAGTCCGGGACGAACACCGGCTCCCGCATCACCTCCGACACCGTGGTGTCGCGGTCACCGCTGGCCGAGTAATAGGTCCGCTGCACGAGGTCTTTGAGGTACACCACCCCGACGACGTCGTCGACGTTCTCGCCGATCACCGGAATGCGGGAATGGCCGCTGCGCACCGCCAGCGACGTCGCCTGCCCGGCCGTCTTGTCGCTTTCGATCCACACCATCTCGGTGCGCGGCACCATCACCTCGCGGGCCGGCGTGTCACCGAGCTCGAACACCGACTGGATCATCCGGCGTTCGTCGTCGGCCACCACCCCGCGCTGCTGGGCGAGGTCGACGACTTCGCGCAGCTCGATCTCGGAGGCGAACGGGCCGTTGCGGAAACCGCGGCCCGGCGTCAGCGCGTTACCGATCACCACCAGCAGGCGGCTGACCGGCAGCAACAGCACCGAGATCGCCTGCAGCGGAAGCGCGGTCAGCAGGGCGATGGTGTAGGCGTTCTGCCTGCCGACGGTGCGCGGGCCCACGCCGATGACCACGAAGCTGACCACCGCCATGATGGCCGCCGCGGCGACCAGCCCCCACGTCACCCCCAGGTGACCGTCGAAGTAGGCGGCCAACAGCACCGTGGCGCTCACCTCGCAGGTGATGCGCAGCAGCACGATCAGGTTGATGTAGCGGGGCCGCTCGACCATGACCCGCGACAGCCGCACCGCCCCCGGGCGTTCGTCGCGCACCAGTTCCTCGACCCGCGCCATCGACACCGTGCTCAGCGCCGCGTCCGTGGCGGCGAACAGTCCGCCCAGCGCGACCAGCACGACCGCACCGATCAACTGCCCGAGGCCGCTCACCGCTGGTCGCTATCGCCGGCGTCGGCGCCGTGGCCGGAGTTGTCGAAGTAGCGCGACTTGTCGAGCAGGCGGCGGTCCCGCTCCGACTGGCGGTCGAGGTGATATGCCTCAACCTGTTCGGCGACCCACTCCACGAGCAGCTCACGCTGCAGCGCGAACATCTCTTTTTCCTCATCGGGTTCGGCGTGGTCGTAACCGAGCAGGTGCAGCACCCCGTGCACGGTGAGCAACGCCAGCTCCTGCCCCAGCGAATGCCCGTTGTCGGCGGCCTGCTTGGCCGCGAACTCCGGGCACAACGCGATGTCGCCGAGCATGGCGGGCCCGGGGTCGGGGGCGTCGGGCCGGCCGCCCGGCTCCAGCTCGTCCATCGGGAAGCTCATCACGTCGGTCGGACCGGGCAGGTCCATCCAGCGCATGTGCAGGTCGGCCATCGCAGCGGTGTCGAGCAGCACCATCGACAGCTCGGCGGCGGGGTTGACGTCCATCTTGCGGATGACGAAGCGGGCGACGCTGATCAGTTCCTGCTCGGAAACGTCGATGCCCGATTCGTTGGACACCTCGATGCTCATGGTGTGCCGCTACCGCCTCGACCGGCCGGCCGGGTTCGAGGAGCGACGCTGGGCCCGGTTCATCAGTGCGGGCTCCTCGGATCGGGCGTAGGCGTCGACGATCTCGGAGACGAGCCGGTGCCGGACCACGTCGGCGCTGGTGAGCTCGGCGAAGTGGATGTCCTCGATCCCGTCGAGGATGCGCATCGCCGCACGCAGGCCCGACGGCGCGCCGCCGGGCAGGTCGACCTGTGTGATGTCGCCCGTCACAACGATTTTCGAGTTGAACCCCAACCGGGTCAGGAACATCTTCATCTGTTCGGCGGTGGTGTTCTGCGCCTCGTCGAGGATGATGAATGCGTCGTTGAGGGTGTTGTGGGTGAGGAGAAAGTCCTCCGTGACGTAGAGCGAGTCTTCAGCCGCAACCCGAATACAGACGGCCTCTTCGGTGCCCGCCGGTTCGATGCGATCGATGAAGCGCATCGGTCTACCGCCGCCCGTGACCTCATATTTGGCGAGCTTGCGCCCCAGCCGGAACGGAACGACGCCCTCGGGGAGGCGGATGTCGAGTAGGTGGGCGTCGGCAAGGTGATGCACCTCGCGGCCACGAGCAAGGCCAGGCTTTCGTCCCAGCGCCTTTCTCGTCCGGCGGTGGACCACACCTCCCAGCGAGCGGACGAGGAATGTCACATCGTCAGCGAGCTGCAGCGACGCCGTGCCGTACTGGATTCGGCAGGTGCGATCGTTCTGCGTCACCGGCCCGCCGTCACTATCCAGCAGGCCCTGGAGAACGGCGAGCCGAACTTCAGGCACGTTGTGGAGATACTCGAACGGCACGAACTTGTCGTCGGACTTCGTACCCGCCAAGGACAGCCGACGTAGGCAATCGGTGAGCGGATTCGCACTTCGCCCGCCGCGGCCGGAGGGGCTCACCAGAACGTAGTCGACTTCGGACTTGCGGCGCACGAGGACGCCCGGCACCAATCGCTGCAACGCCTCCGCCAGCTCGGGATCGCTTGTGGCGAAACTGGGTGAGGAGCTCAGCGAGAGGCATCCGTCCCCGAGCAGCAGACCTAACGCGTAGGGGTCGATAGGTACCGGTTCGGGTTCGAAGGAGACCGGGGCACTCAACAGCGGCAGCTCATAGCGGTGGTAGTGCGCCGCCCTGAGATTGCCGATCATCTCTTTCGTCTCGAGTACCCGCATGGGTTTGCCTCGACGCTTGTCATCGCGCGTATGCACAGCCCACAGGTGATCGCCCGAGGCAAGGGTCGAGGAACCATCCTGAGCATGAACTCGGTAGATATCTTTGAATCCCTGCGGATAGATGCCGAGCACCTCGGTCGGGTTCCCGTCGGAGCCGATCACCGAATCACCCAGCTGCAGATCCCCGATCGCGCGGAATCCACTGGGTGTCAGGACCTTGGTAGACAAGGGTTGGGCACGTCCACGCATGTATGCCAGCGGCGCCACCTCGATGACACCGGTGCTCATCAGCTTGGGGATCAACTCCGGGTCCATCATGTCGTGCAGCGCGTCGTAGAGCGGACGCAGATAGGGGTCGATCTTCTCGCTCAGGGTGCCGGGCAGGAAACCCAGCCGCTCGCCGGCCTCCACCGCGGGCCGGGTCAGGATGATCCGGCTGACCTGCTTGGACTGCAACGCGTTGACGGCCTTGGCCATCGCCAGGTAGGTCTTGCCGGTGCCGGCGGGGCCGATGCCGAACACGACGGTGTGCTCGTCGATCGCGTCGACGTAGCGCTTCTGGTTCAGCGTCTTGGGTCGGATGGTCTTGCCGCGCCGCGACAGGATGTCCAGGGTCAGCACCTCGGCCGGGGACTCCTCGGCCGTGCCGGTCAGCATCGCCACGCTGTGGCCGATGGCGTCGGGGGTCAGCCGTTGGCCGTTGCCGACGATCGAGATGAGCTCGGAGATCACCCGTTCGGCCAGCGCGACGTCGGCGGGCTCACCGACCAGCGTCAGCGCGTTGCCGCGGGCATGGATGTCAGCCGACAGCAGCTCTTCGAGGGTGCGCAGATTTTCGTCGGAGGACCCGAGCAGGCCCATGACGAGGTCGGGCGGAACAGTGATGCTGCTGCGGACGGTGTCCGAGGCGGCGTTCGTCTCGCGGGGCGTCACGTGCTGTTTTCTGCCTGCTTTCTGGGTTCTGGGCACCTGCCGGTCCTGGCGAAAACCCAGTTTAGCGTCGCGGGGTGTCACCGCCCAAAGAAGATTCGCCCGGATCGGCCGTCGGTGACGGTCCACCGGCCCCGACGGCGACCGGCCGGCGCAGCGGGCGGTTGCGCACCACCTGCGGCCACCAGAACCAGCGGCCCAGCAGCGTGGCGATGGCGGGCATCATGAACGCGCGCACCACGAAGGTGTCGAACAGCAGGCCGAGCCCGATCGTGGTGCCGACCTGCGCGATCACCCGCAGGTCGCTGACCACCATCGACGCCATGGTGAGCGCGAACACCACGCCCGCCAGCGTGACCACGCTGCCGGTCCCACCGATCGAGCGGATGATGCCGGTCTTGATCCCGGCGCCGATCTCCTCCTTGAACCGTGACACCAGCAGCAGGTTGTAGTCCGATCCGACCGCGATCAGCGCGATGATCGACATCACCAGCACCATCCAGTGCAGTTCGATGCCGATGATGTGCTGCCAGATCAACACCGAGACCCCGAACGACGCGCCCAGCGACAGGATCACGGTGCCGACGATGACCAGCGAGGCGACCAGGCTGCGGGTCAGCAGCAGCATGACCATCAGCACCAGGCTCAGCGCGGCCAGGATGGCGATCATCATGTCGTAGCGGGAACCGTCCGACATGTCCTTGAATGTCGCCGCGGTACCACCGAGCTGGATCTTCGCCTCCTCGAGGGGCGTGCCCTTGAGCGCCTCGATCGCGGCGATCTTGATCGGCTCGACCCGCGCCAGCGCCGCGGGATCGGTCGGATCGCCGCGGTGGGAGACCAACATCCGCACGGTCTTGCCGTCGGGCGAGAAGAAGCTCTCCATCGCCTGCTGGAAGTCCTTGTTCTCGAACACCTCCGGCGGCAGGTAGA
>JAXHTL010000131.1:0-14051 GCA_034190095.1 Actinomycetota bacterium | reverse complement strand
GCAGCCCCCCGCCCCGTATTGGTCGTCGACTTCGGTGCGCAGTACGCGCAGCTGATCGCGCGGCGTGTCCGTGAGGCCCGGGTGTTCTCGGAGGTCATCCCGCACACCGCCAGTGTCGAGGAGATCAAGGCGAGGAATCCACGCGCCGTCGTGCTCTCGGGCGGTCCGGCCAGCGTCTACGCCGACGGTGCGCCCCAGCTGGATCCGAAGCTCTTCGACATCGACGTGCCGGTGTTCGGGATCTGCTACGGCTTCCAGGCGATGGCCCAGGCCCTGGGTGGCACCGTGGCGCACACCGGAACCAGCGAGTACGGCAGGACCGATCTCAAAGTCACTGGCGGTCAACTTCATTCCGACCTCCCTGCCACCCAGCCGGTGTGGATGAGCCACGGCGACGCGGTGACGGCGGCCCCGGCCGGGTTCGAGGTCGTGGCCAGCAGTGCCGGGGCCCCGGTCGCGGCCTTCGAACACCGGGAGCGCCGGCTGGCCGGGGTGCAGTACCACCCCGAGGTCATGCACAGCCCACACGGTCAGCAGGTGCTGAGCCGGTTCCTGCACGAATTCGCCGGGATCGACGCCACCTGGACTCCGGCCAACATCGCCGACGCGCTGGTCGAGCAGGTCCGTGCCCAGATCGGCGACGGCCGGGCGATCTGCGGACTGTCCGGCGGGGTGGACTCCGCCGTCGCGGCGGCACTGGTGCAGCGGGCCATCGGCGACCGGTTGACCTGTGTGTTCGTCGACCACGGGCTGCTGCGTGCCGGGGAGCGGGCACAGGTGCAGCGCGATTTCGTCGCCGCGACCGGTGCCAATCTGGTCACCGTCGACGTCGCGGATCGTTTTCTCGAAGCGCTCGGCGGTGTGACCAACCCCGAGGGTAAGCGCAAGATCATCGGCCGGGAGTTCATCAGGGCGTTCGAGGGTGCGGTGCGTGACGCCCTGGGAGCCGCTGACGGGGAGGTCGAGTTCCTGGTTCAGGGCACCCTGTATCCGGACGTGGTGGAGTCCGGCGGTGGGTCGGGCACCGCGAACATCAAGAGTCATCACAACGTCGGCGGACTGCCCGGCGACCTGAAGTTCGCTCTGGTCGAACCGCTGCGGCTGTTGTTCAAAGACGAGGTGCGGGCGGTCGGCCGGGAGCTGGGGCTGCCCGAGGACATCGTTGCGCGGCAACCGTTCCCGGGACCGGGTCTGGGGATCCGTATCGTCGGCGAGGTCACCGCCGAGCGCCTGGACACGCTGCGTCGTGCCGACGCGATCGCCCGCGAGGAGCTGACCTCGGCGGGTCTGGACCGCCAGATCTGGCAGTGTCCGGTGGTGCTGCTCGCCGATGTCCGGTCGGTGGGTGTGCAGGGCGACGGTCGTACCTACGGCCACCCCATCGTGCTGCGTCCGGTCTCCAGCGAGGACGCGATGACCGCCGACTGGACACGGGTCCCCTACGAAGTGCTGGAACGCATTTCGACGCGGATCACCAACGAGGTGCGTGAGGTGAATCGGGTGGTGCTCGACATCACCAGCAAGCCGCCGGGCACCATCGAGTGGGAGTAGGCCCTCAGTCCTCGGTGATGGTCTGCGGGGTGTGTTCGACGGCTTGGGCGAGTATTCCCGCGACCGTCGACTCGACTGTCGTCTCGATCGAATGTGCCAGGGTCGCCGTCACTGCCGAGACCGCCTGGGTGCGGAACCGCACCAGCATCGTGATCAGTTCGGCGACCTCGGTGTCGGGCGGTAGCTCCTTGCCCGGGTTGAGCCGGTCACCGATGTGCTCGACGCCGGCCGTGACCAGGATGGCGCTGATCTGATCGACCAGCGGGGTGATCTGTGCGTGCAGGTCGATCAGCTTGCCGGTGGCCACGCCGTACTGGCGGATCTCGTTGAACGCCTCGATCAGCTTCGGGCGCACGATCGTTGCGTGGTGCTCGTCGTCCCCGTCGAGCTTGATCACCCCGAGCCCGACCAGCCGGTCGAATCCGGCGTCGTCGTCGACCAGCTGCCTGGCCTCCGACATCGACATCCGCTCGGGTTTCTCGGTGGCCCAGCTACCCGCGATCGCCGACTCCAGGCCCAGCATGTCGCCGACGTTCTTGCCCTGTTCCCATGCCGAGAGCATCTCGTTGACGTGGGTGAGGTTGTATCCGCGGTCGAGCAGTGAGGTGATCAACCGCAGCCGGGTCAGGTGGGTGTCGTTGAACAGCGCGATGCGCCCGACCCGCAGCGGCGGATGCAGCAGTCCGCGGTCACGGTAGACCCGGATGTTGCGTGTCGTGGTGCCGGCCAACCGGGCCAGATCGTCGATGCGGTACTCGCCGGAGGCGGCGACACCATGTGGCTGGACCGCGGCGTCGAAGAGCTGCGACACCGCCGATTCGACCACGTCACGCGAACCGCGCCGGATCCGGCGCAGGATGCTCGGGATCGGTCCGGCGGGGCGTGGGGGAGGCGGAGAAGGCATATCAAGCGAGGTCAGGCCGTCGAGGTGACCGCCCGTGGGCGCGCGCCGCGCGCCACCGGGTGATAGTCGGTGAAGCGGAACTGGCTCATCTGTCGAAGATACTGCGTCGCGAAGCCTGGGTACATCGAGGCGTTGAATCCGTCGGGAGTCAGATACCAGCTGGTGCACCCCGACATCCAGGTGGTCCCGGCCAGGCGGCGCTGCATCCGGTCGTTGTAGCGGCGTTGCGCCTCCGGGCGTACGTCGAGGTAGCGCAGGTTCTGGCGCAGGATCGTGGTGATGCCGTTGACGGCGTAGGCGATCTGTCCCTCGACGTAGGCCAGCAGTGAGTTGTGTCCCGGGCCGGAGTTCGGTCCGGTCATGAAGAACAGGTTGGGGAAGCCGTGCACACTGATGCTCTTGTAGGCCTCGGCGTGATCGGACCACTCGTGCTGCAGTGACCGTCCGCCCAGCCCGGTCACGGGGAACGGCGGGCCGGACAGGTGGACGTCGTAGCCGGTGGCGAACACGATGGTGTCGAGGTGGTGTTCGACGCCGTCGCTGGTGCGGATTCCCGCCGGGCTGAGTGTGGCGATCGGCCAGTCGATCAGCTTGCAGTTGTCACGTTGCAGCGCCGGGTAATAGTCACTGGAGACCAGCATCCGCTTGCACCCCGGGGTGAAGTCCGGGGTCAGTTGGCGGCGCAGCCAGGGGTCCCCGACGGCGTGACGCAGATGTGCCTTTCCCAGCTGGGCCACCAGCCCGCTCAGCGGGGTTTTCCAGACCAGTGCGGCCGCGCTCGCCTCGTGGCCCCAGTACACCAGTTGTCGGGCGATCTGCTGGGAGGCGGGGACTTTGGTGAACAGGGCCTGGACGGCGCCGGGTATCGCCGGGTCGAGCCGCGGCAGCACCCAGGCCGGGGTCCGCTGGAAGACCTTGACGAACTCGGCGGTCTTGACCAGTTCGGGCACGATCTGGACGGCGCTGGCCCCGGTGCCGATGACCGCCACCCGCTCGCCGGTGAAGTCGTGCTGGTGGTCCCAGGCCGCACTGTGCATCGTGCGGCCCCGGTAGGTGTCGATGCCGCGGATGTCGGGAAGCTTGTGGTCGGTCAGTGGTCCGGAGGCCAGCACCACGGTGCGGGCGCGGAAGCGCTTGCGGGTCTGGGTCGACGCGGTCCAGACGCCGGTGTCGCCGTCGAAGCTCAGGCCGGTGATCTCGGTGCCGAATTCGATCAGCGGGCGCAGCCCGAACCGATCGGTCATGTCCTCGATGTGGGCGTAGATCTCGGCCCCGGACGGGTAGGTGCGCGACCAGGCGGGGTTCGTCACGAACGAGAACGAGTACAGCAGTGCCGGGATGTCACAGGCGATGCCGGGATAGGTGTTGTCCCGCCAGGTGCCGCCGACGCGGTCGCTCCGTTCGACGATGACGACGTCGTCGACACCTGCGGCCCGCAGCTTGATCGCGGCGCCCAGCCCGGTGAAGCCGGCGCCCACGATCAGGGTGTCGTGAATGTGGCTGGCGGCCGCCATCGGTCAGGCCGCCGGCTCGTGGGTGAGTTCTTTGAACCAACTGGGTATCGGCCTCAGCAGGGCCTTGGGGTAGAAGTCGGACGCCCACACCATGGAGTTGGCCAGCAGGTGATAGGGATGGCGGGGGTTGACGACCATCGACGCGTGCTTGCGCAGCACCCGGTAGGTGGGCACCCGGTGGGTGTGCTCGCCGCGCTCGCCGAGCGTGCGGAACCGTTTGACCGCGTTGTAGAGCCGGTCGGGTTCCAGACCCATGCCGACGATCTCGTTGCGGATCCGGTTGAGCAGCGGGATGTACATCACCGCGCCGATGATGAGTCCCGGGGTGGCGATGTTGCCGACGAACTCGATGGCCAGCCGCCGGGCGTCGGCGTGGCCGATCATGTTCAAGACCTCGAAATCGACGGCGATGTGCCGGGACTCGTCGTTGTTGATCCTCTCGAACACCTGATGGCAGACGGGGTCGTCGACCTCTTCGAGCAGGAACTTCAGCAGGGCGCCGTCGAGGGCGACCTCGAGCATCGGGATGACGGTGCCCAGGATCGACAGCGACATGTCGTCGGCATAGGTGTCCAGCCAGTCCATCGCCAGCCGGATGTTGACGTTCGGTTCGGGCATCTCACCGACCCGCCCGTCTCCCGTCGCTCCGCTCGCCTCGTCGAGCATCCCCCACCGCTTCATCAGCGCCAGTTCGGCGTTGGCGTGGCGCTGCTCCTCGGCATGGAAATAACGGTAGATCTCGGCGATGGTCGGGGTGGGGGCCTTCTTGGCCAGGGCGGCGAACCCGCGCGCACCGATGTTCTCGATCCAGCACAGATCGGCCATGAACGCCTTGAGCTTGGGGCGTTGTTCGTCGGTGATCAGCTCGGCGCCCGGGGCGGTCCAGTCGATGTCGGCCAGTGCCCACTGGCGGTCCTTGATCTTGGCCAACATCGCGTCCATGTCGATCGCCATGGCTCCTCCTAGGTGATGGGGGCGGGCACCGGCGCTCCATGGATACAACAACCAATGGTGACATTTGTCAATGGCAGCTTTTGGGGGCGGGCGACGACTGCCGTGATACGCGGGGTTCTGGTTGACGGTTGTCGGAGGCCCGGTGTTTACTGGCGGAATCGAACATAGATTCGAACACCAGGGATGGTTCGCGTGGTTCGAATGGTGAGAAAGGTGCTGCTGTGGCAACGGTGAGAGGCCTGAACCCCTGTCCAGCTACCCGTTCTGAACAGGTGGAACAGCTTCGTCGGCAGATAGCGTCGATGTCCGGGAAGGCCTCGGGGAAGGCCGCCGGCGGCCACCGGGCGGTTGCCCCCTCGGTTGGGGACACCGCGGTGCCGACACCGCAGGATTCTTTGCTGTCCATGCCGGAATCGCTGTCTGAACTGCTGCCCGGCTCTCTGCCCCGCGGAACTGTCGCGGTGCTCTCAGGGGCCAGATCGCTGGAGGTGGGTCTGGTTGCGGCGGTCACTGCCGACGGCGGCAACGCCGCAATCATCGGTCAGCCCGACCTCGGGCTGCTGGCCGCGGTGGAGATGGGGGCGGACCTGAGCAGGATCGCGGTCATCCCGCACCCGGGGGCCGACCCGGTGGAGGTGGCCGCGGTCCTGATGGACGGAATGGACCTGGTGGTACTCGGGCTTGGAGGGCGCACCGTGCCGGCGAGCCGGGCCCGGGCGCTGGTGGCGCGAGCCCGTCAGCGTGAGTGCACACTGCTCGTCACGGACGGTGACTGGCAGGGCGCCTCGGCCCGGCTGGAAGCCCGGGTCAGCGGCTACGAGTTCGCCGGTAGGCAGGACGGGGCCCCCATGCCCGGTCGTGGCCGGATCAGCCGGGTGCGGCTGGCCATGCATGCCCGGGGCCGCTCCGTGCGCCCCGTTCGGGCAGCCGGGGGATGAGGTGAGCTCCAGGGTCCTGGCCCTCTGGTGCATGGACTGGCCCGCCGTCGCCGCCGCGGCGACCTGCGGCGTGCCGCCGACCACTCCGATCGCGGTCACGCTGGCCAACCGGGTCATTGCATGTTCGGCGGCGGCCCGGGCTGTGGGCGTCCGGCGCGGGCTGCGGCGCCGGGAGGCGCAGGCTCGCTGTCCCGAGGTGCGCATCGTCACCGCCGATCCAGCCCGCGACGCCCGTCACTTCGAGGTGGTGACGGCCGCGGTCGATGACCTGGTGCCACGGGCCGAGGTGCTGCGGCCCGGTCTGTTGGCCCTGTCGGTCCGGGGTGCCGCCCGCTACTTCGGGTCTGAACAGGCCGCCGCCGAGAAGCTGGTCGACGCCGTGGCCGCCGGTGGTGCCGAATGCCAGATCGGAATCGCCGACCAGTTGCCCACCGCGGTTTTCGCGGCCCGCTCCGGGCGCATCGTCGAACCCGGCGAAGACGCGATGTTCTTGTCCGGGCTGTCCATCCGCCAACTGGCCGCCGAGCCGAGTCTGGCCCCGGACGGCCGGGAGGACTTGACGGATCTGCTGTGGCGCATGGGTATCCGTACGGTCGGACAGTTCGCCGGGTTGCCCCGTGGCGACGTGGCATCCCGGTTCGGCGCCGATGCGGTCAGCGCGCACCGCATCGCCTGTGGTGAGCCCGGCAGACCCCCGTCGGGGCGTGAGGCCGCCGAGGAACTCGACGCGGTGATGAACTGCGACCCGCCGATCGACCGGGTGGATGCGGCGGCGTTCGCGGGTCGCTCACTGGCTAGTGCGCTGCACCGGAGTCTGGTGGCGGCCGGGGTGGGGTGCACCCGGCTGGCCATTCATGCCCAAACCACCAACGGTCAAGAGCTGGAACGGGTCTGGCGATGCGCCGAGCCGCTGACCGAGGATGCCACCGCCGACCGGGTGCGCTGGCAACTGGACGGCTGGCTCAACCGCCGTCACCAACAGGATCGGCCGTGCGCTCCGATCGGCGTGCTGCGGCTGCGGCCGGTCGAGGTGGTGTCGGCAGAGGCCCTGCAGCTGCCGCTGTGGGGCGGGATAGGGGAGGAGGACCGGTTGCGGGCGCGGCGGGCCCTGGTTCGGGTGCAGGGGTTGCTGGGGCCCGACTCCGTCAAGGTTCCCGTCCTCAGTGGCGGCCGCGGCCCGGGTGAGCGCATCACTCTCACCACGCTGGGGGATGAGTCCGTTCCCCAGGCGGACCCGGAGCAGCCGTGGCCCGGACGACTCCCCGAGCCGTCACCGACGGTCCTGCTCGACGATCCGGTCGACGTGCTCGACGTCGAGGGCAACCCGGTGCGGGTCACCGCGCGGGGTCTGTTCACCGCCGACCCGTTCCGGCTGGAGGCGCCCGGGCGCATCGGCAGGCTGTCGTGGTGGGCGGGTCCGTGGCCGGTCGATGAGCGGTGGTGGGACACGTCTGCGGAGGCGCGCAGGGGCCGGGCGGCGCGGGCCCAGGTGCTGCTCGGCGGAGGTGGGGATCGCGGCGGGGCCCTTCAGCAGGCTCTGTTGCTGTGCTACCGGCAGCGGCGGTGGTACCTCGAGGGGGTCTACGAGTAGCCGGCGTGATCCAACTGTTTGGCGAACGCCCCCACCCGGTCGATGAAGCGGTCGAAGAACGCCCCGGTGTCGACGTCGATCCCGATGAGCGCGTTGGGTTCCCGGCCCCAACGGCCACTCCAGTCCGCGATCGTCATTCCCCGGGTCAAGGTGCCGGTGAGCTCCACGTCCACCGCTGCGGGCCGGCAGGACACCAGCCCGGGATCCAGCGCGACGGCGGCGGCCAGTGGGTCGTGCAGGTGTGCCAGGTAGCCCTCGCCCTGATCGTGGTGGAATTCGAAATAGAACCGCATCGCATCCTCGAGCACCCGGATCAACGGGTTCGACGCCGACGACGGGGTGCCGCGGGTGTCGGTCTCCGACATCACCGATCCGGACGCCGATCCCGACGACTCGGCGGCCAGCGCCAACCGGTTCAGCAGTGCGGGTGTCATCGCGATGTTCTCGGTCAGATTGAGGCCCAACACGATCGGCAGATGCTCGGCATCACTCCAGGCCGCGTACACCTCGTGGGTCGACTCCGGGTCGACGCTGGTGTTCCATTCGGCCACCGGTGTGGTGTTCCCGCGGTAGTCGAAGGCCCCACCCATGATCACCAGCCGTCGGAGCAGGCGGGGCAGCGACGGTTCGCTGCGCACCGCCAGGGCCAGGTTGGTCAGCGGACCGGTGGCGATCCCGATCAGTTCGCCGGGATGCGAGCGTGCGGCACCCACCCAGGCCTGTGCCGCGTCGTGACCGGTGAGCTCGGTGGTCGGTGCCGGGAGGCGGGCGTACCCGAGGCCCTGGGGGCCGTGGGTGTCCTCGGCGGTGCGCAGCGGTGCCGACAGCGGCTGCTGCGCACCGCACGACACCGGCACTCCGGTGATCCCGCACAGTTCGAGCAGCGCCAGGTTGTTGCGGCACACCTGATGCACACCGACGTTGCCCGCGGTGGAGGCGATCCCGACGAGGTCGACGTCCGTGCTGGCGAACAGGTAGGCCAGTGCCATCGCATCGTCGACGCCGGTGTCGACGTCGACGAAGACGGGCTGGCGCACCAGGCTGACCCTACGGGACGGCCGGCGAGGATAGGGTCGCGTCCATGCCGATCGATCCGGACGCCATTGGCCTGACGACCCCGCCGAAGCTGTTCGAGTGGACCGACCGCGACACCCTGCTCTACGCACTGGGCGTGGGAGCCGGTACCGCCGACCTCGCCTTCACCACCGAGAACAGCCACGACATCAGCCAGCAGGTTCTGCCCACCTACGCGGTGATCGCCTGTTCCCCCTTCGCCGCAGCCACCCGGATCGGGAGCTTCGACTTCAGCCGGTTGCTGCACGGGTCGCAGGCCATCCGCATGTTCGCCCCGCTGCAGCCGTCGGGCCGACTCAGCGTCGTGAGCGAAGTCGCCGACATCCAGGACAAGGGACCGGGCAAGAACGCCGTGGTGGTGGTCAAGGCCACCGGCTCGGATCCGGACACCGGTCACCCGGTCGCCGAGTCGTCGATGACGCTGGTGATCCGCGGTGAAGGCGGCTTCGGTGGCCGGCCCGGGCAGCGGCCGCCCGCCCCGGAGTTCCCCGACCGCGAGCCCGACGCCCGGGTGCCGTTGCCCACCCGTGAGGACCAGGCGCTGATCTACCGGCTCTCCGGTGATCGCAACCCGCTGCACAGCGATCCGTGGTTCGCGCAGCTGGCCGGATTTCCCACCCCGATCCTGCACGGGCTGTGCACCTACGGGGTATCGGGTCGCGCGCTGGTCGCCGAACTGTGCGGCGGCGACGCCGCGGCCGTCACCGCCATCTCGGCGCGGTTCAGCTCGCCGGTCTTTCCCGGTGAGACGCTGACCACCTCGATCTGGCGGCTGCGCCCGGGCGGGGCGGTGTTCCGCACCGAGGCGGCGCAGCCGGACGGCTCCAACGCCCGTCTGGTGCTCGACGACGGAATCGCCGAGTTCACGCCGCACTAGAGTCGAGCCGGGGCGGGTCCCGATCGTCCTCACCGCCAGGCGATGTGGCGGTGAGGTGCTGGTAGCGTTTCGCCGGGGGCGGGTGTTTACCTGGTTCTTTGACCGCGCATGGCTGGGGTGGGTGAATGTTTGACAGGTTGCGGCGTACCGCTGCGTCCGTTCTCACGCCTGTGCTGTGGGAGTCGGACCAGTACTACTGGTTCACCGCTGTGCTCGCCGCGCGGGGTCTGCAGACCGCGGCGTCCCGCCTGGTGGCGGTCTCCATCCTGGCCTTCAGCCCGATCCCGCTGGCCATGATGGCCAGCGCCCTGGGCCCGCAGAGCACCCTCACCCGGGTGACGGCGGGCCTGGTGGTCGCCTTCGGCCTCGGCATGGTGCTGCTGTGGATGCGGCATCAGTGGCCGTCCCGGACGCAGTCGCTGCTGTGCGTGGTTCTGGGGTCGGTCGGGATCGGGGTGTCCGCGCTCATCATCCCCAGCCCGATCATCGGGATCCTGGGCACCGCCACCTATGTCGTGCTCAGCGCGTACGTCGTGTGCTTTCACTCGGCGCGCTTGCTGGTGTTGACCTGGTCCATCGGCGCCGCCGTGCTCGCGGTGCTGTTCGTGCGGCTGGCCGCCACGGACCTCGCGCTCGCGCTGTGTGCGGTCGGGGTGGTGGTGCTGCTCAACTGCTTCATCGCCTTCGCCTGCCGGGCGGCGATCAAGCTTATCCAGCCCGACGCCCCGCACGGCGACATCGAACAGGTGACCGGATTGCTGCACCGCGAGGCGTTCTACCGCGGCGTGGCCACCCTGCTGGCTTCCCGTAGCCGCAGTGACGACCAGTACCTGGTCGTGGTGGCGGTCAACATCGACAGCTTCTCCCTGCTGCTGGGCCTGTCCGGGGCGCGTGGAGCGACCCGGGCGCGGGTGGCGGTCGGGCAGGTGCTGCGCGAGACCGTGCGGCACAACGCGATCGTCGCGCATGTCTCCGACAACGGCTTCCTGATCGCCGACAGCTTCACCACCCCGGATGCCTCCCCGCTGGTGGAGCGGGTTCGCGGCGCGATCGCCGCGACGCCACAGAAGTTGACCGCGAGCATCGGCGTGGTCTGCACACCGTTGCCACCGCTGGCCGCCGAGCCGCCCGACGAGGTGGTCGACAAGCTGATCGCGATTGCCACCACAGCGATCGAACAGGCACGGATGGCCGGCGGCAACCAGGTCCGCTACGTGCTGCGGCCGAACCTCGGCGACGACGGGGACGCCGAGGGAGACGCCGGCGACGACCAGCCGGACGCCGGCAAGACCGCCTGACGCACTTCTCGTGCAATCGAACACCAGTTCGATAAACTGGTTCGGTGGGATGGCACAACGGCCCGCCGAGCTGGACCGAGATGGAGCGGGTGCTGACCGGCAAGCCGCGCCGCGCCGGATGGCCGATAGACGGCCAGGTCGGCGACGGCGGGGACAGCCCGGCCTGGTCGCGTAAGCGGGGGGAGTACCGGCCGCCGGAGCCGGACCGTCCACCGGCCGCCCGGACTGTTTCGGTGCCCTACGCCGAGCTGCACGCCCACTCTGCCTACAGCTTCCTCGACGGCGCCAGCACCCCGGAGGAACTCGTGGAGGAAGCGGCACGGCTGGATCTGCGTGCCATCGCGCTGACCGATCACGACGGGCTCTACGGGGTGGTGCGGTTCGCCGAGGCGGCCAGGGAACTCGACATGGCCACGGTGTTCGGCGCGGAGCTGTCGCTGTGCGGCGGCAGCCGCACCGACGAACCCGACCCGGCCGGACCGCACCTGCTGGTGCTCGCGCGCGGCCCGGAAGGCTACCGGCGGCTGTCGCGACAGTTGGCGCAGGCGCACCTGGCCGGTGGCGAGAAGGGGGTGCTGCGCTACGACTTCGACGCGTTGACCGAGGCGGCGGGCGGGCACTGGCACATCCTGACCGGCTGTCGCAAAGGTCATGTCCGCCGGGCGCTGTCCTCGGGTGGCCCGGAGGCGGCCGCGGCGGCGCTGGCCGATCTGGTCGACCGGTTCGGCCGCGACCGCGTCAGCGTCGAGCTCACCCACCACGGCGATCCGCTCGACGACGAGCGCAATGCCGTCCTCGCCGCGCTGGCGCCCCGGTTCGGTCTCGGCGTCGTCGCCACCACCGCCGCGCACTTCGCCGCGCCGCAACGGGCCCGGCTCGCGATGGCGATGGGTGCGATCCGGGCCCGCAACTCGATGGACGCGGCGGCGGGCCACCTGGCCCCCCTCGGCGGCGCGCATCTGCGGTCCGGCGCCGAGATGGCCCGGATCTTCGCGCATGCCCCACATGCGGTGGCGGCCGCCGCCGAACTCGGTGAGCAGTGCGCCTTCGGGCTGTCCCTGATCGCGCCGAAGCTGCCGCCCTTCGACGTCCCCGCCGGCCACACCGAGATCAGTTGGCTACGGCACCTGGTGGCCGAGGGTGCGCGGGAACGGTACGGCCCGCCGGAGCGGGCACCCCGCGCCTACGCCCAGATCGAGCACGAGCTGGCGGTCATCGAGCAGCTGGGGTTTCCGGGCTATTTCCTTGTGGTGCACGACATCACCCGGTTCTGCCGGGACAACGACATCCTCGCCCAGGGTCGGGGTTCGGCGGCCAACTCGGCGGTCTGCTACGCGTTGAAGGTCACCAACGTCGACCCGGTCGCCAACGAGTTGCTGTTCGAACGGTTCCTGTCTCCGGCCCGCGACGGGCCGCCCGACATCGACATCGACATCGAATCCGACCTGCGAGAGAACGCGATCCAGTACGTCTATCAGCGTTACGGCCGCGAGCACGCCGCGCAGGTGGCCAACGTGATCACCTATCGCGGGCGAAGCGCGGTGCGGGACATGGCCCGGGCGCTGGGGTTCTCTCAGGGGCAGCAGGACGCCTGGAGCAAGCAGATCAGCCGGTGGAACGGCCTGGCCGATTCGCCTGACGTCGAGGGCATTCCGGAGCAGGTGGTCGATCTGGCCATGCAGATCTGCGACCTGCCCCGGCACATGGGGATCCATTCCGGGGGCATGGTGATCTGCGACCGCCCGATCGCCGACGTGTGCCCGGTCGAGTGGGCCCGGATGGAGAACCGCAGTGTGCTGCAGTGGGACAAGGACGACTGTGCGGCAATCGGTTTGGTGAAGTTCGACATGCTGGGCCTGGGAATGCTCTCGGCGTTGCACTACTGCATCGACCTGGTCGCCGAGCACAAGGGCATCCAGGTTGATCTGGCCACGTTGGACCTGGCCGAGGCGGGCGTGTACGAGATGCTGCAACGGGCGGACTCGGTCGGGGTGTTCCAGGTGGAGTCGCGGGCGCAGATGGCGACGCTGCCCCGGCTGAAACCGCGGATGTTCTACGACCTGGTGGTCGAGGTGGCGCTGATCCGGCCCGGTCCGATCCAGGGCGGATCGGTGCACCCCTACATCAAGCGGCGCAACGGGCAGGAAGCCGTCACCTACGACCACCCGTCGATGGAGCCCGCGCTGCGTAAGACGTTGGGGGTGCCGTTGTTCCAGGAACAGCTCATGCAGCTGGCGGTCGACTGTGCCGGTTTCTCCGCGGCCGAGGCCGACCAGCTGCGCCGTGCGATGGGCTCGAAACGGTCGACGGAGAAGATGCGCCGGCTGCGCAGCCGGTTCTTCGACGGGATGCGTGATCTGCACGGCATCACCGGCGAGGTGGCCGAACGGATCTACGAGAAGCTGGAGGCGTTCGCCAACTTCGGTTTCCCGGAGAGCCATTCGCTGTCCTTCGCATCGCTGGTGTTCTATTCGTCGTGGTTCAAGCTGCACCACCCGGCGGCGTTCTGCGCGGCGCTGCTGCGGGCGCAGCCGATGGGTTTCTACTCGCCGCAGTCGCTGGTCGCCGACGCCCGCCGGCACGGGGTGGTGGTGCACGGGCCGGACGTCAACGCCAGCCTCACGCAGGCCACGCTGGAGAACGCCGGCACGCAGGTCCGGCTGGGGCTGGGCAGTGTGCGCCACATCGGCAGCGACCTGGCGCAGCGGCTGGTCGAGGAGCGAAAGGCACACGGGTCCTATGCGTCCCTGCTGGACCTGACGGGCCGGGTGCAGCTGTCGGTGCCGCAGGCCGAGGCGCTGGCGACCGCGGGGGCGCTGGGTTGTTTCGGGATCACCCGCCGTGAAGGTCTGTGGGCGGCCGGCGCGGCGGCCGCCGAGCGGCCCGACCGGCTGCCGGGGGTGGGATCGGCGTCGCGGTCCCCGTCATTACCCGGGATGACCGAGTTGGAGCTTGCCGCCGCCGACGTCTGGGCGACCGGGGTGTCACCGGACAGTTACCCGACCCAGTTCCTGCGGGAGGATCTCGACGCGATGGGTGTGGTGCCCGCCGACCGGCTGCTCGGGGTCCCCGACGGAACCCGGGTGCTGGTCGCGGGGGCGGTGACGCACCGGCAGCGCCCGGCCACCGCGCAGGGCGTGACGTTCATGAACCTCGAGGACGAGACCGGGATGGTCAATGTGCTGTGCTCGCCGGGGGTGTGGTCGCGGCACCGGCGCCTGGCCCAGAGCGCCTCGGCGCTGGTGGTGCGGGGCATCGTGCAGAACGCCACCGGTGCGGTCACGGTGATCGCCGATCGGATGGGCCCGCTGAGCATGCGGGTCGGGTCGAAGTCCCGCGACTTCCGCTGA
>JAXHTL010000130.1:0-14069 GCA_034190095.1 Actinomycetota bacterium | reverse complement strand
CTTCCGATCTGCCGGGCCAGCGTCTTCCGGTTCGGACGGGTCGGACACCGGTACCAGCTCGTCGGCGGCGAACCCGTCGAGCGTGGTGGCGAACTCGTCAGCTCCCGCGGATGGGCCCGCCGCCGGCAACTCCGACAGCGATGACCAGTCACGGCAGTCGTCGAGTCCGGGGTCCTCATCATCAGATCCAGATCCAGGCTCAGACCCGGACACAGACCTGGGTGACGACGCAGATCTGGACACAGACGCAGACCTGGACACTCTGGACTCCGCGTCGGCGGAAACCGATGAACCCAGTGCGGTGACCCCTGCGTTGACCTCCGAACCTGTGACAATCCCGGCAGATGACGACCCCACGGCGGCAACGCCGGGGGACCCGGCCGTCCCCGAGGAGCAGGCGTCGGGTGGGGCGGCAGATGAAATTCCCGCGACGGGCACGGTCGTGCCTGACGGCGACAGCCAACCCGGCCTCGAACAACCCGCTGTCCCCGAGCCTGCTGCCGAAGAGTCGGGCACAGGTGGGGTCGAAGAGGGCGCCGACTCGGCCGAGCAACCGGGGGCTGATGCCGACGGGCTCCCATCCGAACCCGCAGTTGCGAACCCCGACGACAGCGTTGAAGCGCTGAGTGAAGGACAGGTCAGCGAAGCTGCGTCGGAGGCCGTGGATTCGCAGGTGACGGCGCCTACGGACGCCGGGGCGATCGAGAACACGAGCGTGTCGACAGGTCCGACGGCCCATCACAGCGTCCACGAAGACACGGCGGATGTGTCGGCTGCCCACGAGTTCATCACCCAGATCCAGAGCCGGATTCACTCCACGATCGACACCATCAAGGCGCAGGTCACGACGGCGGTGACCAATTGTCTGTGCAATGTGGTGGATCAGGTGCAGGTTCTCGTCGGAATGGCCGGGAATGCGTTCGATCAACTGACCTCGCCGCAGTCCTCCGGAGGGAGCGCACCACAACCCGATAACCCCGCGACGTGGGCGGTGGTGGCCTGGGTGCGCAAGCAGATCGATAACGCCGTCACGGCATTCAACGAATCGCCGGTTGGCGTCTGGCTGCGTGACACTGTGTCGCGAGTTGAGGACGCTTGGGTAGATCTGGGCAATTCACCTATCGGGCGCACGTTCTCAGCGCAGTTGACCGCACTCCTCGAACAGTGCGAGGATTCCACCGAATTGCCTTCCGAGCTGGAACGCACCGTGCTCGTGTCTGGTCTCACCGAGCCGACAGACTTCGAACTCCTCGCGCACCATTCCGACCACGTGCAGCTGATCCTGATCGCGGAGAAGTCCGGCGCGATCAAAGCCTATGACCCGGAAACAGAATCGGTGACCACCCTGATCACTCTGGACGTCGTCACTGCGGACGGCGAACGTGGTCTCTTGGGGCTTGCGGTCGATCCGAACTTCTGGCATAGCGGCGAAGAGGGGTACCGCACCATATACGCGGCATATACCAACGCGGAGAACTACGACCAGCTCTCCAGCTTCACGATGTCAGAATCGCTCGATTCGCTCGGCAACGAGAACGTCATGGTGACCTCCACGTTGCCGGCCCACGAATTCCACCATGGCGGCGAACTCGAGTTCGATCCCAGTGGTCAGCACCTGTACTGGGCTGTGGGTAACAACGTCAACGACCCTGCGGTCTTCAACTCCCAGGATCTGACCAACATTCACGGGAAGATTCTGCGGCTCAACAGGGACGGAACCCCGGCGGCGGACAATCCCTTCATCGATGCCGCCGACCCGAACACCCAGTTGATCTACGCCTACGGATTCCGTAACCCGTTCCGGTTCGACTTCGCCCCCGACGGCACCCTGCTGGCAGGCGATGTCGGCGAAGCGTCCTGGGAAGAGCTCAACGTGATAGTGCCTGGAGGCAACTACGGCTGGCCCCATGCCGAAGGTGTCTGCGACGGCTGTGGCTACATCAACCCCCTCTACGCCTATCCCCATTCCGAAGACAGCGGCTCGGGTTCGATCACCTCGGTCCTGGTGTACGCGGGAGACGCGCTCGGCGACCAATACACGAACAAGGTCTTCATCGCCGACTACTCGCTGGGGTGGATTCGCGAGGTCACCGTCGACGAACAGTTCGCCAGCGTGATCGGCGTGCGGACGTTCGACGCCACTGCCGGCACGGTGGTGAAATTGGCAGAGGGGCCCGACGGCCATATCTACCAGCTGGACATCTACCCCGGTGCGCTGTCGGTGATCGCCCCCTCCGGGGGAAACCGCGCCCCGACCGCGGTAATCACCTCGTCAGCGACGTCCACAGCTGCGGACACGCTGACAGTCGAGTTCTCGGGAGCAGATTCGAGCGACCCCGACGCGGGCGATGCCCTGAGCTATCAATGGGACTTCGGCAACGGAGCCACCTCGACAGAGGCCAACCCGACCGCGACGTTCACCAAGGGCGCAGGGGACGAGTACACCCCGTTCACGGTGACGCTGACTGTCAGTGATGGCGACAAGTCAAGCCAGACGACTCAGCGGATCGTTGTCGGAAGTACGCCGCCCACTGCCGCGATATCGGTGAGCGAATCGACTTACGACGCGGGAGACACCATCAGCTTCAGTGCTATCGGCACCGACGACCAGGACGGTTCGCTACCCGAGGACGCGTATGACTGGACGATCGAGTTTCATCATCTCGACCACAAGCATCCGTTCCTCAGTGGCCTCTCCGGCTCTACGGGCACGATGACCGTTCCGGTCAACACCGATCAACTCGACACCACGTTCTACCGGATCACTCTCACGGTCACCGACAGCAGCGGCCTCTCGACCACCCAACACGTCGACGTGAATCCGAATCTGGTCGAACTCACCTTCGGCGCCAACGATCCGAACGCGACTTACACCCTGGACGGCATTCCACGCAAGGGCACATACACCGAGATGGGTGTGGTCGGGGTGGTCCGTGCGCTCGGCGCCGTGTCGCCTCAGACGGTCGACGGCCAACAGCTCGTCTTCGAAAGTTGGTCAGACGGTGGTGCCGCCGCGCACACCGTCACGGTGCCGTCGACAGCGACCTCGTATACGGTGACCTACACCGCAGCGGCCCTCTAGCTGCTCCGTGGTGCTGGCCGTTCTGGCGAACAGCCAGGTCAAGGTGTCGTAGCCGCGCAACCAGCGCTAACTGAGCCGTGCGTTAGCGCACCGGCACCAGGTCGCGGACGGTCGCCAGCAGTCGATTGCGGGGGAACATCACCTTGGCCAGTTGCCGTGAGTTGCTCTGGGCGGCTTCGACCCGTGGGCGCTGGGCTTTCTCGTAGGCGCGGAGCAGATCGGATATCCGCGACCGGCTGGCGCGCCGCAACATGCGATCGAGGACCCATGCCGACTCGATCGCCATGCCCGCAGTGGGCAGGAATCCGGCGGCGGCGTCGCCGAGTAGTACCGCGCGCAGGGTGGTCCACACCGGTGCCCGGCAGTCGGTGAGCGACCAGTAGGCGTCCGGATGTGCGGTCGCGGCGCTGAGGGCGCGGTCCAGCCTTACGCCGGGTGTCCTGATCGTGCGGCGGATCCGGTCGACGAACGTCGAGATGTACCCGGTCTCGGCGCGCGGCCCGTTGGGTAAGAAGTTCTGCGGATGGGGCGAAGAGCGGATATCGTGCGCGCGGACTTACCGGAAGCGCTGCAGTACAGCCTAATCCTGGGGATTCTGCAAGTCTTCGACGAATGAACGCCGGTGCATTTCGAGGAATTCGCAGCCGACGACCTGAGCGGTCTCGCCGCCGCGCAGGCCGCGACACTGCGGCGGGTTCTCGAGGCGGTCAGGGACCGCTAGCCGACCTTGATCCGGAACTGGGCGGTCACCGACTCGCCCGGCTGAACCTCGTGATAACCGCCCCGGCGCAGCGCGTCGGTGGGTGCGGCCATCGGTTCGAAACACACCACATCGTCGTTGGCGGGTGCGAACACCTGGGCGGCGGTGTAGCCGGTGTCGAAGTGGACCTCGATGCGCCGGTCGCCGCCGGACACCGCGAACATCGACCCCTCGGCGACCTCGTCGAAGCCGTCGTCGATGACTTTGTCGCCCAACGTCTCCGAGGTGGCCGGGTGAGCGATCGCCGCCCCGGTCGGGATTCCCCACGGATTGACCGGCCGGTGTCGCATCGCCGGCGTCTCGATCTGCCACTGGGCGCGTGGGATGCCCGGAAGCTGCAGGTAGGGATGGAAACCGAAGCACATCGGCACCCGTGACCCGGTGGTAGCCGTGACGGTCGTCCGCACCGTCAGGGTGCGGTCGAGCAGCGTGATGTCGAGGGTCAGCAGGTGCGGGAACGGAAACGCCGCGAGCAGTCCCGGCCGTGCGGCGAAGTCCAGTTCGGCGGTCAGCTGCGACTCCAGTTCGGTGGTGACGTGCCAGTTCGGATACGCGGCCAGCGTGCCGTGGATCGGCACGCCGTGCTCGTCGGTGCGCACCCCGCCGGTGCCCGGGGTCAACGTCACGACGGCACCGTCCACGCCGTAGCCGTTGCTGCTGAGCCGGTTCGCCCAGGGATACAGGATCGGGATGCCCATCGTCTTGTGGTTGGACACGTAGGCCTGCAGGCCGCGGCGCTGGCCCAGCAACTCCGCGCCGGCGTCGGACAACGAGGTGGCGATCATGCCGGCTTGGGGGACGTAGGTCGCGGTCAGATCCGACGACGGGTCGCGCAGCGTGACGCTTTCGAACTCGGGCATGCCCCCGATCCTGCCAGGGCGGGCTCAGCCGGCCAGTGGATCGTGCTGGATTCGTTCCGCGGGGGCGCCTTTGGCGATCAGCGCGGCCCGGGTCGCGGTCACCATCGTCGGCCCCCCGCACACCAGGATCTGGCGGTCGCTCCAGCTCCCGTACCGGGTCACCACCTCGGGAAGCGTGCCGGTCTGGCGGACGTGCAGGCCACGCGGCGGGGTCGGATCCGGGTAGTCGGGCGCCCAGGGCGGGTCGAACGTCAGCTCGGACACCGGTGTCACCGACAGCCACCGGTTGGTCGAGGCGATCTCCCACAGCGTGGGCAGGTCGTAGAGCTCGCACGGATGCTTCGCGCCGAAGAACAGGTGCACCCGCGGGTTCTCGGTGAACTGGGCCAGCTCCATGATCAGGGCGCGCAGCGGCGCCAGCCCGGTCCGGCCGGCCACCATCAGCACGTCGGCGCCCTGGCGGTCGACGTGCATCGCGCCGTGCGGATTCGACAACCGCCAGCGGTCGCCGGGGCGGGTCTCGCCGAGGATCGTCGTCGACACCATGCCGCCGGGCACCGAGCGGACGTGGAATTCGACGTAACCCTGTGGATCGGCCGGCATCGCCGGGCTCAGGTAGCGCCACCGGCGCGGCCACTGCGGCACCTGAACCGGAACGTACTGCCCCGGTAGGTAACTCAGTGGATGGTCCATCTTGAGCCGGATCACCGAGACGTCGCGCGTCGGGCGCAGATGCTCGAGCACGGTGCCGTCGGTGAACGGCGGGCTGGTCTCGGCGTCGGCGGCGCCGCTCATGACGCCGACGACGAGGGCGACCACATCGGTGACCGCCTCGGCGGTCGCTCGGTCCCATTGCCCGCCGAGGCGGGTGCGCAGCGTCTCGAGCAGCGCTTTCTGCAGCGCGTCGTAGTGGGCCTGGGTGGCTCCGTACTTGCGGTGATCGCGTCCGAGTTGGGCCAGGAAGGCCACCGGCTGCTCGGCTCGCTGGGCGATCAGTTCGTCGCACAGCCAGCTCAGGGCCTCGGCGAAGACGTGGCGTTGCTTGGCCATGTCGGGCGGGAACAGGTCACGCGCGGCCGGGTCGGCGGCGAACCATCTGGTGTAGAAGTCACCGATCAGCGCCTCGGACTCGGGTCCCGGGGTCACGGCGGCGCGCAGGGTGCGCAACGCGTCGCGATCTTCGAGCCCCACGCCGTTCGATCTTAAGTCACGGTGCCGGCAGCGTGCGGTGTCGAATCGCGGCCGCGGCGAGCAGCGCCGTCCCGCCCACCGCCCAGCACACCAGCACCGCCACCGCGGTCGAGGCGCCGGCGCCACCGAAGAAGGCGGCGGAGCGCAGCAGCGTCGCCGTCGCGCCCTGTGGCAGCAGCTGGCCCAGTGTTCCCCAGCCGGCGGGGAGCAGCTCCGGCGCGCTGGTCAGCCCCGACAACGGGTTGCCGATCAGCAACGCCAGCACGGCGCCGAGGGCGAGACCCGTCCTGCCGAACAACGCCCCCATGCCGAGCAGGAACAGCGCCGCAGCCGCCACCCCCAGGGTCAGCCCGGCGGCGATGCCCCAGAAGTTCTCCGTCGTGGACCCGAACACGAACCGCAGCAGTGCCGCGATCGTGATGCCGGACAGCGCTGCCGAGAGCACCGCCGCGCCGAACTGCACGCCGTGGCGGCGTGGGACGGCGAGGACCAACGCGATGGCCGGCAGCAATCCCGCCAGCGTCAGCGGCAGTGCCGAGGCGGCCAGGCCGGCGCCGCGCGGGTCGCGTGGTGAGGGCGGGGCGAGGTCCTCGATGACGACGGACATGCCCGTGCCCCGGTCGATCTGCTGGGCGAGCTGGGTCAGCAGCCCGGCGATCGCCGGGCTGGCGCCGGTGGCGATCAGCATCGTGGCCGGCCCGCCGGGTTCGGCCGGGGCCGCGATGCCGCCGTAGATCTCGCGGTTCCGGATGGCCTGTGCCAGCGCGGACCGACCGGGATAGAAGGTCACGTCGAAAGCGCCGGGTGCGTTCTGTTCGAGCATCGCGCTCAGTTGCCCGCCGGCGGCCTGTGGTCCCGCGGCGCCGATCGGGACGTCGTGTGGTTGCGAGCGCGTCGCCGGTAGCGCGAAGGCGATGGCCACAACGGCGAGCGCCGCGGTGATCGCGACGACGATGCCCGTGGCCCGCGCCGCGGGTGACGGCTGGTGCCGGAGTCGGGCGGGGTGGGGGACCGGTGCCTGCGTGTGGGACGTATGGGTCATCTCGACCACCTTTTCACTGCCCGATGAATTAATTCTGTCACCGAGGCTACGAGCCCGGCCGATTAATTTCAACAAGTATTGAAATGTTAACCTGGTGATATGGCTCCACCTGCGAAAACAGCGCGCCGTCGTGGTCGGCGCCACGGGGAGCCGGTCTCGCGTGATTCGGTGCTCGCGGCGGCGAAGACACGCTTCGCCGAAGACGGGTACGACAAGACCACGCTGCGCGCCATCGCCACCGATGCCGGCGTCGACCCGTCGATGGTGCTCTACCTGTTCGGGTCGAAGGCCGAGCTCTTCCGCGAGACGCTGCGGCTGATCATCGACCCCCAGGTGCTGGTCGCGGCACTGCGGGGACTCTCACCAGACGACGAACCCGACATCGGGACCCGCATGGTGCGCACCTACCTGCGGGTGTGGGAGGCGCCGGAGACGGCCGCGAGCATGCGGGCGATGCTGGCCTCGGCGACGTCGAATCCCGACGCCCACGCCGCGTTCCGTTCCTTCATGCAGAGCTACGTGCTGACCGCGCTGTCCGGCGTGCTCGGTGGGGGAGACGAGGCGCGCCTGCGCGCTGCGCTGGCCGGCAGCAGCCTGGTCGGCACCGCGATGCTGCGCTACCTGATGGAGGTCCCGCCGCTGTCGGAACTGGGCACCGAGGATGTGGTCCAGATGGTGGCCCCGACGGTCACCCGGTATCTGACCGCCGACGCCGCCGAACTCAGGCTGCCCGCCGGCTTCGGCGGCTGACGCCGGCAAGCGCTCGTCGGTCTCTTCGGTTCCTCGCGCAAGCGCTCGTCGGTCTCTTCGGTTCCTCGCGCAAGCGCTCGTCGGTCTCTTCGGTTCCTCGCGCAAGCGCTCGTCGGTCTCTTCGGTTCCTCGCGCAAGCGCTCGTCACAGACCGTGGATGCCCTTGTAGAACACCAGCAGGCCGATCACCACCAGGATCACCGCCACCAGGACCGCGTGCTGGCGCTCCATCCATTCCTTGAGCCGCTGCAGTGCGGGATCGAGGCGGTCACCCGACACCGCGTAACCCAGGATCGGCGCCGCTACCGTGCTGGCCGCGATCAAGACGTACCAGATCTCGGCGACCCAGGCGCCGGCCGGGCGCAGCCCGGAGGTGCCGATCGCCAGACCGGCAGCGGCGCAGATGAACAGCACCTTCGGGTTGACCACCGTCAGCGCAAGGCCGGTCCCGCCGGCCTTGGCCGGGGTCAGCGTGCTCATCCGGGTCATCCACCCCGGCATGTGCGCCGACTTCTTGCGGGTGGACCACCGGTAGATCCCGAAGACGACCAGAGCCACGCCGACCACGATGCGCAGCCACGACGCCCAGCCCGGCGGCTTGGCGCCGAGCCCGCCCAGCAGGTTGGAGATCACGATGAAGATCGCCGTCAGCGCGGTCAAGCCGACCAGCCATCCGGCCAGGAACGCCAGGCCGGTGGGGCGCGGGCGGGGCGTGTGCAGCACCAGCACCGCCGGGATGATCGTCAGCGGGGAGAGTGCGACCACCAGGGCCAGCGGAATGAGCTCGGTCAGGATCGCGCGCCAAATGTCCGACACCCAGCGAACCTAGCAAGTAGCGCAGCGCACTGCTTGAGATCGTGGGAGGCCGCCGACGCGGTTATCGTCGCTGGATGAACCAGGTGCATCTCGGCCATGTCTTCCACATCGCCGGACACCCGGTGGTGTCCGAGGCGGTCGGGGCCCTGGTCGCGGTGCCCGACGGCGCACTGGTCGTCGACGGGGACGGACGCATCGTGTTCTGCGGACCCCGCGACGCGGTGCCCGACGAGTACGCCACCGCCCCGGTGCACGACCACCGGCCGGGCTTTCTGCTGCCCGGCTTCGTCGACACCCACATCCACTTCCCCCAGACGTTCGCCGGGGACTCCTACGGCGGCGGTCAGCTGCTGGAGTGGCTCGAGCACTGCATCTTTCCCTCCGAAACCCGGCTCGCCGACCCGGAGTTCGCACAGCGGGCCGCCGTCGAATTCTGCGACCGGCGCGTCGCCGCGGGAACCACCGCGGCCATGGTGTTCGGCTCGGCGTTCCCGCACGCCCAGAACGCGCTGTTCGCCGAAACCCGGCGGCGGGGTCTGCGCATCGTCAGCGGTCGCGGAATCCAGACCGTCGGGCCGGCCAGTGCCGCAGCGCTACTCACCTCCGAGGAGGACGCGGTGCGGCTGACCCGCGAGGAGATCGACACCTGGCATGCCGCCGACACCGGCGATGTCGCCACCGCGCTGCTGCACGTCGCGATCGTCCCGCGGTTCTCCCTGTCGGTCACCGTGCAGACCCTGGCCGCACTCGGTGAACTCTACGAATCGGTACGTGACCGCGGCGTCTACGTCCACACCCACCTCAACGAGAACAACCGGCCGGGCACCGGTGAGATCGACAGCGTCAAACAGATGTATGGCGTCGACACCTATCTCGACACCTACGACGGCAAGTTCCTACCCGGGTCGTCGGTCGGCGGCAAGAGTCTGCTGGGCCCCCGGACCATCCTGGCGCACTGCGTGCACTGTGCCGACTCCGAATTGGAGCGGATGGCCGAGACCGGCACCTCGATCGCGCACTGCCCGGTCTCCCAACTGTTCCTCGGCTCCGGGACGATGCCGTGGAGACGCACCGTGGAATCCGGGGTGAACATCGCCGCCGGAACGGATTTCGGCGGTGGTGACGAATGGCTGATCTCGCGTGTCCTCGGCGACGCGTTCAAGGTGCACATCAACGAACCCGGCGACGAGAGTGTCTCAATGCACCCGGCCGAGATGTTGTTCGTCGGCACGCTGGCCGGGGCCCGCGCGCTGGACATGGAGGAAAGGTTCGGCAACTTCGATCCGGGCAAGGAGGCCGACTTCCTCGTCGTCGACCCGGCTGCGACACCGTCGCTGGCCGCCATGATCAGCGACGGGGTCCGCTCCAGTGATCCGGTAATGGCTTCGCACCAGACACTTTTCGCGCTGTTGATGGGAATGCGGGAATCATCGGTCGCGCACGTCTACGTGCAGGGCCGCCGGGTGGATCCGGCCGGGTGAGGGTGGACTTCCCGTCGTACCTGCAGTGGTAGCCCGCCGTTAGCCGATCGCTCACCGACCGGATACCTGGCGAAGTCACAGTGGTCACGTGTCAGTCGGGTCGACGCCACCGGTCGCCGGGCCGGCGAAGCCGGCACCGGGTGCACCCGAGCGGTTCCACCGGTGGTGTGAGCGGTCGCTGGACCGCCTGCCCTGGCGGCTCGGTCGCCTGGTGGCGCCGACCTTCCTGGGTTTCTGCCTGATCAACAGCTTCACCTTCGGTGTCGATCTGGTCCTGCTGGTGGTCCTGCACGGACTGGCGCAGGTTCCCTATCCGATCGCGGTCAGCGTCGCCTACGCCTGTGCCTTCGGATTGAGCTACGCGCTCAACCGTTACTTCAACTTCCGCTCCCACGCCCCGGTCGGCCCCCAGGTGGCGATCTACGTCGTCGTGGTCGTCATCAACTACGTCGCGTTCATCCTGGCGGTGTCCTCATTGCTGACCGCCCTGGGTGTCGACTACCGGCTGGCCCGGTTGATGGCCGGTGGCTGCGAGGCGGTCTACATGTACTCGGCGATGCGCTGGGTGGTTTTCCGCCGCGGCTAGCAGGGCATATTTACGGCATCCGTATCACGGCTGTTACCGGTGCGAAATCGTCGCCGTCAACTCCTGACCGGACACATTCGCGCGGTAGTCACGCGCTGCACCGTGAGGGAGATGAGCATGGCGACACCCGAAGGCTCCGCGCATCGGCCGGTGGCGACCGAGGAGGCAACGGACGCCAAACCCGGCGGCTCGACCCGGGCGGCGTTGCTGGGGGCGATGTTCCTCATGGCCACGAGCGCGGTCGGCCCCGGGTTCATCACCCAGACCACCGACTTCACCATGCGGCTGGGCGCCGCCTTCGCCTTCGCGATCGTCGCCTCGATCGTGATCGACTTCGCCGTCCAGCTCAACGTGTGGCGGGTCATCGGGGTGTCCGGGATCCGGGCACACGAGCTGGGCAACCGGGTGTTGCCCGGCGTCGGGTACGCGCTGGCCGCCCTGGTCGTGCTGGGCGGGCTGGTGTTCAACATCGGCAACACCAGCGGCGCCGGCCTGGGCACCGACGCGATGTTCGGCCTCGATCCCCGCATCGGCGGCGCCGTCTCGGCGCTGATCGCCATCGGGGTCTTCCTGAGCAAGCGGGCCGGCGTCGCGCTCGACCGGATCGTCGTCGTGCTCGGCGCCGGGATGATCGCGATGACGGCCTACACCGCGTTCGTGTCGAAACCGCCGCTGGGTGAGGCGCTGCGCAACGCGGTGCTGCCCGAATCGATCAACTTCCTGGCGATCACCACGATCGTCGGCGGGACGGTGGGCGGCTACATCACCTATGCCGGCGCGCACCGCCTGCTCGACACCGGAGTCACCGGGCCTGCCAACGTCGGCCGGATCACCAGCACCTCGATCTACGGCATCGTCGTCACCGGAGTGATGCGGGCACTGCTGTTCCTGGCGATCCTCGGGGTGACCGCCGGCGGCGCCACACTGGCCTCCGACAACCCCACCGCGTCGGCGTTCGAGGCCGCGCTCGGCACCGCCGGCGGGGTGTTCTTCGGCGTCATCCTGTGGGCCGCGGCCATCACCTCGGTGATCGGTGCGGCCTACACCTCGGTGTCGTTCATGACCAAGTCGGACACGTCGCGGCGCACCCAGAACATCCTGACCGTGGGCTTCATCGCGCTCAGCGCCGTGCTGTTCGTGGTTCTCGGCGCGGCCCCGGTGAAGCTGCTCGTCTTCGCAGGCGCCTTCAACGGTCTCATCCTGCCGATCGGCTTCACCGTGGTGGTCTGGGTGGCCTGGATGCGCCGCGACCTGCTGGGCGGCTACCGCTATCCGGTCTGGCTCAAGAGCGTGGCGGTGGCGGTCTGGCTGCTGACGCTGTATCTGGGCTGGATGTCGTTGAGCGGCCTGTCCGAGCTGTGGGGCTAGGACACCGATGAGACTGCTGGACTACGGAACCCGAGCCCTGCTCGTCGAGCTCGACGACAGCGAGGACGTGCTGGCGTGGTCGACCGCGATCGAGTCGGCCGGACTGGAGGTCACCGATGTGGTGCCCGGCGCCTGCACCGTCTACGTGGCGATCAGGGGGCCCGAACACCTTGGGGCGGTGCGTGATGCGATCACCGGGCTGACGCCGGCCGAGGTCGAGGACGTCGCCGGTGAGCTGGTGGAAGTGCCCACCGTCTACGACGGTCCGGACCTCGCCGACGTCGCCGAACTCACCGGGCTGGCACCACACGAGGTCGTCGCCGCGCACACCGAGCGGCAGTGGCGGGTCGCGTTCACCGGATTCGCCCCCGGCTTCGGCTACCTGGTCTGCGACGACAATCCGCTGGTCGTTCCCCGCCGCGACGAGCCCCGCACCTCGGTCCCAGCCGGATCGGTCGGCCTGGCAGGCGAATTCAGCGGCATCTATCCCACGGCCTCGCCCGGTGGCTGGCAGCTCATCGGACGCACCGAGCTGCCGCTGTTCGACGTCGACAGATCACCTCCGGCGCTGCTGAGCCCGGGCGCCCGGGTGCAGTTCGTGGCGGTGGACCGGTGAGCGGCTACCTCGACGTTCTCCACACCGGCCCGCTGTGCACCGTGCAGGATCTGGGTCGGCCCGGCCATGCCGCCATCGGGGTCGGCTGTGCCGGTGCCGCCGATCAGGGCTCCTATGCCCTGGCGAACCGGCTGGTCGGCAATCCGGAGGGCGCCGCCGCGCTGGAGGTGCTGCTCGGCGGTTTGCGTTTCCGGGCGGGCACCCCGCTGGTCTTCGCCGTGACCGGCGCCGAGACCGATGTGATGGCCGACATCGGACGTCGTCGGGTGGTGCTGGGGCACAACTCCCGCCATCACGTGGATGCCGGCACGACCGTCGAGATCGGACAGGCCCGCACCGGCCTGCGGTGCTATGTCGCCGTCCGGGGCGGGCTGGACGTACCCGCCGTGCTCGGCTCGCGCAGCCGGGACACCCTCGCCGAGATCGGCCCGGCGCCGTTGCAGACCGGCGACATCCTGAGAACCGGAACGCAGGTGCTGGACCTGCCGGGCACCGACCTCGCCCCCGGTGAACCGCTGGGGGAACAGCCGACCCTGCGTGTGGTCCGTGGACCCAGGGACGACTGGCTCGACGACGCCGAGGCGCTGGTGGACACCCGATGGGTGGTGTCGGACCGGATCAGCCGGGTCGGCGCCCGGTTGACCCCGCAGCAGGCTCCCCGGCTGCGACTGCGCGACCCGCAACGCCAGTTACCCAGCGAGGGAGTAGGCCTCGGCGCCATCCAGGTCCCCCCGGGTGGCGAGCCGGTGATCTTCCTCGCCGATCACCCGGTGACCGGCGGCTATCCGGTGGCCGGCGTGCTGGTCGACGAGGACGTCGACCGGGCCGCCCAGCTGCGACCCGGTTCCGAGGTCCGGCTGGCCTGGGCATGAGTACCTGCGCCGAGCTGGCCGCGATCGCACCGGCGGGGGCGCGGCGGCGCTTCCGGGACGGCCTGGCGGTGCCGACCGCCGGCTGGTCGGCCGGTTATGCACAGGCCAACCTGATCGCCGTGCCGCGCGACTACGCCTTCGAACTGCTGCTTTTCGCGCAGCGCAACCCGAAACCCTGCCCGCTGCTGGATGCGCTCGAACCGGGTGTGCACACCGGGCCGTTGTTCGCCGGCGGCGACGTCCGGACCGACATCCCCGCTTACCGTGTCTACATCGACGGAGAGCTGGCGGCCCGGCCCCACGACGTCACCGGGTTCTGGCGCGAGGATCTGGTCGCGTTCGTGATCGGGTGCAGCTTCACTTTCGAAGCGGCGCTCATCGATTCGGGTGTACCGGTGCGGCACATCGAGGAGGGCGTCAACGTGCCGATGTACCGGACCAACCGGATGTGCCGTCCGGCCGGTCGGATCGGCGGCCCGTTGGTGGTGTCCATGCGGCCGATACCCTCCGACCGGGTCGCCGATGCGGTGCGGATCACGTCGCGCTACCCGTCGGTGCACGGCGCACCGGTGCAGGTGGGTGATCCCGAGCAGCTGGGCATCGCCGACCTCGGAGCGCCGGACTTCGGCGACACGGTGCCGATCC
>JAXHTL010000013.1:45376-49391 GCA_034190095.1 Actinomycetota bacterium | reverse complement strand
GCCAGCACCGCGCAGACCGTCACGATCACCGCGGCCAGCAGCGCGCCGGCCAGCAGCGAGATCGACTGGGCCCGAAGCGGATCGTCGAGCATCCGGGTATCGCCGCGCACCAGCGCATGCTCCATCCGGCGCACCCCGAACCGGTGCCCGCTGACCTGCAGGCGCGCGATCGGTTGGCGTGCCATCATTCCCTCCGCGCTCAGCCTAACGGCGCGCCCGAGGGGGCCGGATCACTTGTTGGAGCGGCGTTCCCGGTAGGCGGCGACGTGCTGGCGGTTGCCGCAGTTGCCGGTGTCGCAGAACTTGCCCGACCGGTTGCGCGAGAGGTCGACCAGCACCGCCGCACAGTCGGGGGCGGCACACACCTTGAGCCGGCGCAGCTCCCCGGAGCGGATCACGTCGGCCAGCGCCATCGCCATCTCGGCGCCCATCCGCTGCCACAGCGGGTCGTGGATCGAGGCGAGGTGCAGATGCCATTCGGGCATCTCGGGATGGCGGGTCAGCCAGGGCGCGGCGCGGGTGTCCGACAGCAGCGCGTTGACCTGGCCGACCGCGCGGGCCTCGTCGTCGGCGTGGTCCCAGATGCGGCCCAGGCGGTCGCGGAGGTGTTGCACGGCCGCCAGCTCGGCGGCGTCGTGGTCGCGGCGGCCGGTCCACCCGAAGGTGTCCAGGTATTCGTCGAGCGCATCCAGGTCGCCGAGCCGTTCGCCGTCGACCCGGTTGGTGTTGATGAGCACACTCACCGCCCGCAGTGTGAGGTCGGTGTCATGATTGAAAAGCATTTGACTCCTGACCCGCGCCAGCTGTACTGTCACGATCAAAGTTCATTTTACTCCTTACATCCCTGCTCTCGAGCTCCCCGGCCTTTCTCTGGAGGTGGAATCATGGCTACCAAGACCACGCACCCGTCGACGATGCGGCCGGCCGCGGCCGGCCAGGCACGCCAGTTCCAGTTGGGCCTACTCTTCGCCATCGGCTCGGCCTTCGCCTTCGGATCCTCCGGACCGTTCGCCAAATCACTGATGGAGGCCGGCTGGAGTCCCACCGCCGCCGTGACCGCCCGACTCGCCGGCGGCGCTCTGGCCATGGCGGTCTTCGCCTTCGTCGTGCGACCCGGCTGGCTCACCGAGGCCCGCGCGCATGCCCGCACCGTCGTGCTCTACGGACTGGTCCCGATCGCCGGTGCGCAGCTGTTCTACTACAACGCCGTCGCACACCTGTCGGTCGGCGTCGCGCTGCTGCTCGAATACCTGGCCCCGATCCTGGTGGTCGGCTGGCTGTGGGCCACCACCCGCAGACGGCCCACCAATCTGACCCTCGGTGGCGTCGCACTCGCCGTGGCCGGGATCATGCTCGTGCTCGGCGTCGTCGGCCCGCACGGGTTCTCCGGGGCCGACATCAACCTCGTCGGCGTCGGCTTCGGGCTGGCCGCCGCGGTCTGCGCGGCCTGCTACTTCCTCTGGTCGGACACCTCGGACGCCCAGGGCGCCGACGGCCAGGCCGGTCTGCACCCGATCACGCTGGCCGCCGGCGGCCTCATCGTCGGCGCCGCGGCCGTGGCCACGCTGGGCGTCGTCGGGGTGATGCCGCTGGCCTTCACCGCCAACGACACCGTGATCGCCGGGCTGACCACGTCGTGGCTCGTGCCCGTCATCGCACTGGGGCTGATCCCCACCGCGATCGCCTACACGCTGGGCATCGTCGGCATCGCCAAGCTGCGGCCCCGGTTCGCCTCGCTGGTGGGGCTGTCCGAGGTGATGTTCGCCGTGCTGTTCGCCTGGCTGCTGCTGGGCGAGGCGATCAGCGCCACCCAGGCCGTCGGCGGCGCCATCGTGCTGACCGGGCTCGCCCTGGCCCGGCAGGGCGACCGCAGCGAGGAGATCGGCGACCACACGGTCACCTGGCCGGAGGCCCCGACAGCCGAGCTGTCCCGATAGTCCGGGCACCGGGTGGAAAGGCTGGCTAACATCGAGAGGGTGACGCCCGATCTTGACGCCCGCCCTGCCCGCCTCCTGACCCGCACGCTCTCGACGCTGGCGGCGGCGATCGTCGCCGCCGCGGCCCTGATCGCCGGCCCGGCCGCCTCCCCCGCGCAGGCCCAGGGCTGTCCCGACATCGAGGTCATCTTCGCCCGCGGCACCGACGACACCCCCGGCCTCGGCCGGGTCGGCGGGGCCTTCGTCGACTCGCTGCGCGGCAAGGTCGGCGGCCGGTCGGTCAACGCCTACGCGGTCAACTACCCGGCCAGCTTCGACTTCCTGCAGGCCGCCGGCGGGGCCAACGACGCCAGCAGGCAGGTCCAGTTCATGATGGCCAACTGCCCGGGCACCCGGCTGGTGCTCGGGGGCTACTCCCAGGGGGCCGCGGTCATCGACGTCATCGCCGCGGTGCCGTTCCCGGCGGTGGGGTTCAACAACCCGCTGCCCCCGAACGCTCCCGACTTCGTGGCCGCGATCGCGGTGTTCGGCAACCCGACGGCACGGGTCGGGCTGCCGCTGACCGTCAGCCCCATCTGGGGCTCGCGCTCGATCGACCTGTGCAACGCCGGAGACCCGATCTGTTCGGACGGCGACAGCGTTCCGGCTCACAGCAACTACGTGAACACCGGCCTGACCAACGAGGCGGCCGCGTTCGTCGCCGCCCGGGTGTGAGCGCTGCGCGGGTCCGGTGAGCGCACCCGGATGCGCTACGGTGTCTTGTGCTCTCTGACCGATTCGGCCGCCGCGTCCTGGCGGCCACCGCCGCCGCGGTAGCCCCGCTGGCGGCCGCCCTCCTCGCGCCCGCCACCGCCTCGGCGCAGGGCTGCCCCGATGTCCAGGTGGTGTTCGCCCGCGGCACCAGCGAGCCCCCCGGTGTGGGGCGGGTGGGCCAGGCGCTCGCCGACTCGTTGCGCGCCCAGCTCGGCGGGCGATCGGTCGGTACCTACGGCGTGAACTACGCGGCGACCTACGACTTCCTCAAGTCCGCCGACGGGGCCAACGACGCCGCCAACCACATCGCCGCGATGTCACAGCAGTGCCCCGGCACCCGGATCGTGCTCGGCGGTTACTCGCAGGGGGCTGCGGTGGTGGACATGCTCGCCGGCGTCCCACCGCTGGGCAACCGCATCGGTGACCTCGGTTCCGCTCCACCGCTGGCCGGCAGCCTGAACGGAAACGTGGCCGCCGTCGCGGTGTTCGGCAATCCCTCGGCAAAGTTCGGCAACCCGGTGTCGGCGACCGGCTCCTTCGCCGGCAAAGCGATCGACCTGTGCGCCGACGGCGATCCGATCTGCTCGGACGGACGCAATCCGTTCGCCCACACCCGCTACGAGACCCCGGAGTTCATCGGCCCCGCCGCCGGGTTCGCAGCGGGGCGGATCTAACCGCCTGCCCGCGTTCGGCTTCGCCGTTAATATCGGCCGGGTGATCGCTTCGCTGACCCGGCGGTGCCGGGCACTGTTCCTGGTAGCGGCACTGCTGGCGCCGGCCGCCGCGGTGTTCGCCCCGACCGCGTCGGCCCAGTCCTGCCCGCAGGCCGAGCTGATCTTCGCGCGCGGCCGGGTCGAGCCGGCCGGAGCCGGGCAGATCGGCAACGCGCTGATTCGGGCGCTCCGCCAGAAGACCGGCATGGACATCGACCTGTACTCGGTGAACTATCCGGCCGACTCCGAGATCGACATCGGCGCCAACGACATGAGCCGGCGTATCCAGTACATGATGAGCAACTGTCCGGACACCCGGCTGGTGCTCGGCGGCTACTCGCTGGGCGCGGCGGTCACCGACGTGGTCCTGGCCGTGCCGATCGCCGCGTTCGGATTCCAGAATCCGCTGCCCCCCGGCGCGGACCGGCACATCGCCGCGGTGGCGCTGTTCGGCAACGGAATAGCCTGGGTGGGCCCCATCTCGAACTTCAACCCGCTCTACAGCGACCGCACCATCGAGCTCTGCCACGGCGACGACCCGATCTGCAGTCCCACCGACCCGGAGAACTGGCAGGACTACTGGCCCGACCACCTGGCGCCGGCCTACATCAA
>JAXHTL010000013.1:0-45276 GCA_034190095.1 Actinomycetota bacterium | reverse complement strand
TCGTCGATCACCCCGGCCACCGTGCGCTGCCCGACCTGGGTGGCCCATCCGGCGAAATCGGTTCCGTCGTAGGCGATGTCGAGGCGCAAACGAACAAGCCCGCCACCGGTGTCGATGGCGGGCTCGTTCACAGCGTTGTCGCTAGGACTTCGTGTCATCCTCGGCAGGTGCCTCGTCGGCACCGTCGACAGCCTCTGCCGCGGTGGTGTCCGCCACAGCCTCGGTGTCGGCGGTGCTGTCCTCGACGGCCTCGTCGGCCGCCGGGCCCTCGGCCGCGTCCGGCTCGACAGCAGCCTGCGGGGCTGCCGCGGCAGCCACCGGCTGCGAGGCGGCCACCCGGCGGGCCCGGTCGGCCTCCGACGTCACGGTCTTCTCCCGCACCAGCTCGATGACCGCCATCGGGGCATTGTCGCCCTTGCGGTTCTCGACCTTGATGATGCGGGTGTAGCCGCCGTTGCGGTCGGAGAAGAACGGACCGATCTCGGCGAACAGGATGTGCACGATGTCCTTGTCGCGGATCTTCTTCATCACCTCACGCCGGTTGTGCAGCGTGCCCTTCTTGGCGTGGGTGATGAGCTTCTCCGCGTAGGGCCGCAGCGCCCGCGCCTTCGGCTCGGTGGTCTTGATCCGGCCGTGCTCGAACAGCGAGGTGGCCAGGTTGGCCAGCAGCGCCTTCTGGTGCGAGGACGACCCGCCGAGGCGAGGACCCTTGGTGGGTTTGGGCATTGCGACTGTCTCCTAGATGGGGCCGGCCCCCGTATCAGGTAGGACCGGGACGGTTGAAGCTGTTGGGTTAGAGCTGCTCGGTCTCGGCGTAGTCCTGGTTGTCGTCCAGGTCGTAGCCGGCGTCGCTGTTCCAGGTGCCGGTGGCGACGTCGTAACCGGCGACCTCCGACGGGTCGAAGCTGGCCGGGCTGTCCTTGAGCGACAGACCCAGCTGGTGCAGCTTGATCTTCACCTCGTCGATGGACTTCTGGCCGAAGTTGCGGATGTCCAGCAGATCGGACTCGGTGCGGGCGACTAGCTCGCCCACGGTGTGCACACCCTCGCGCTTGAGGCAGTTGTACGACCGCACGGTCAGATCGAGATCGTCGATGGGCAGCGCGAACGACGCGATGTGGTCGGCCTCGGCGGGCGACGGCCCGATCTCGATGCCCTCGGCCTCGGTGTTGAGTTCGCGTGCCAGACCGAACAACTCGACCAGCGTCTTGCCGGCCGAGGCCAGTGCGTCGCGTGGGCTGATCGAGTTCTTGGTCTCGACGTCGAGGATCAGCTTGTCGAAGTCGGTGCGCTGCTCGACACGGGTCGCCTCGACCTTGTAGGTGACCTTGAGCACCGGCGAGTAGATGGAATCGACCGGGATACGGCCGATCTCGGCACCGGAGGCCTTGTTCTGCACGGCCGGGACATAGCCGCGACCGCGCTCGACGACCAGCTCCACCTCGAGCTTGCCCTTGTCGTTGAGGGTGGCGATGTGCATGTCGGGGTTGTGCACGGTGACACCGGCGGGCGGGACGATGTCGCCCGCGGTGACCTCACCCGGGCCCTGCTTGCGCAGGTACATCGTCACCGGCTCGTCCTCCTCGGAGGAGACGACCAGGCTCTTGAGGTTCAGGATGATGTCGGTGACGTCTTCCTTCACCCCGGGGACCGTGGTGAACTCGTGCAGCACACCGTCGATGCGGATGCTGGTCACCGCCGCGCCGGGGATCGACGACAGCAGCGTCCGCCGCAACGAGTTGCCGAGGGTGTAACCGAAACCGGGCTCCAGCGGTTCGATGACGAACTGGGAGCGGTTCTCGGCGATGACCTCTTCGCTCAGGGTGGGGCGCTGAGAAATCAGCATGGTGTTTCTTTTCTCCTTCTCGGCAACCGCTATTTGATGCCGTTAGGTGATCCGCGGGCCGGGTGGCCCGCGAACGTGACTACTTCGAGTAGAGCTCGACGATCAGCTGCTCGGTGAGCGGGATGTCGATCTGGGCGCGCTCGGGCAGCTGGTGCACGAGGATGCGCTGACGCTCGCCGACGACCTGCAGCCAGCCCGGGATCGGGCGTTCGCCGGCGGTCTGGCGGGCGACCTCGAAGGGCAGGGTGTTGATCGACTTGTCCCTGATGTCGATGATGTCGTACTGCGACACCCGATAGCTGGGGACGTCGACCTTCACGCCGTTGACGGTGAAGTGGCCGTGGCTGACCAGCTGGCGCGCCATCCGGCGGGTGCGGGCCAGGCCGGCGCGGTACACGACGTTGTCCAGCCGGCTCTCGAGGATGCGCAGCAGGTTGTCACCGGTCTTGCCGGGCAGCCGGTTGGCCTCGTCGTAGTAGCGGCGGAACTGCTTCTCCATCACGCCGTAGGTGAAGCGGGCCTTCTGCTTCTCCTGCAGCTGCTGGCGGTACTCGCTCTCCTTGATCCGCGCGCGGCCGTGCTGGCCGGGCGGGTAGGGGCGCTTTTCGAACGACTGGTCACCGCCGACGAGGTCGACGCCGAGGCGGCGCGACTTGCGGGTGACGGGTCCGGTGTAACGAGCCATTGTTGTTCAGTCCTCCTGCGCCTAGACCCGGCGCCGCTTGGGCGGACGGCAACCGTTGTGCGGCTGCGGGGTCACATCGGAAATGGCGCCGACCTCGAGGCCGGCGGCCTGCAACGAACGGATCGCGGTCTCGCGGCCCGAACCCGGACCCTTGACGAAGACGTCGACCTTCTTGACACCGTGCTCCTGGGCCTTGCGGGCCGCGTTCTCGGCGGCCAGCTGCGCGGCGAACGGGGTGGACTTACGCGACCCCTTGAAGCCGACGTGTCCCGACGACGCCCAGGCGATGACGTTGCCCTGCGGGTCGGTGATCGACACGATCGTGTTGTTGAACGTGCTCTTGATGTGGGCGGCGCCGTGCGGGACGTTCTTCTTTTCCCGGCGACGGGTGGTCTTGCCGCGCTTGGCTGCGGTACCCGCGGCCTTTTTTGCTGGTGGCATCGTGGATTACCTGGCCTTCTTCTTGCCGGCGATGGTGCGCTTGGGTCCCTTGCGGGTCCGCGCGTTGGTCTTGGTCCGCTGGCCGCGCACCGGCAGGCCGCGGCGGTGCCGCAGACCCTGGTAGCAGCCGATCTCGATCTTGCGACGGATGTCGGCCTGCACCTCGCGGCGCAGGTCACCCTCGACCTTCAGATTGCCCTCGATGTAGTCACGCAGCTGGGTGACCTGATCGTCGGTGAGGTCCTTGGTGCGCAGCTCCCGGCTGATGCCGGTGGCGTCCAGGATCTCCTGCGAGCGGGTACGGCCGACGCCGTAGATGTATGTCAGTGCGATCTCCATGCGCTTGTCGCGCGGGAGGTCAACGCCCATGAGACGGGCCATATGCCATTCCTCGTGTTTCTGCGGAGGTCTTGTCCCAGCCCGTTCCCGGGCCTGCCCGGGGTCCGGCCTCCGTGCCGGACGCGATCGAGGGCCGTATGCCCTCAGTGGTGCTGGGATTTCTGCATTCAGTTGTGGGGTACTGCTAGCCCTGCCGCTGCTTGTGGCGGGGATCGGAGCAGATCACCATGACCCGCCCATGCCGGCGGATCACCCTGCACTTGTCGCAGATCGGCTTGACGCTCGGGTTCACCTTCACGGCTGTCGTCGATCCTTCGTGTCGTAGTTCTGGTGGTGTTACTTGTAGCGGTACACGATGCGGCCCCGAGACAGGTCGTAGGGAGAGAGCTCCACCACGACGCGATCCTCGGGGAGGATGCGGATGTAGTGCTGCCGCATCTTGCCGCTGATGTGGGCGAGGACCTTGTGTCCGTTCTCCAGCTCAATGCGGAACATCGCATTGGGCAGGGGCTCGACGACACGGCCCTCGACCTCTATGGCACCGTCTTTCTTGGCCATACTCTGTAGCGATCCTTGCTTTCGTTTCGTATCGGCTTGTTGGCCTGCTCGGCTTGGTCAGCCTGGTCAGCACAGCCTTCGGTCCGACTTGACAACGTGAGCTGGATCTGGGGAATTCCCAGGAATTCCGGACAGGGCACGCAAGAAAGTCGGCGCGGTAGCCGCACCGTTGATCCATGGTACTCCGAGACCGGCCGCGCCCAAAATCTGCTCAATCGGGATGTTCACGCCGGTAGGCCGCGACGGCGGTCGGCAGCGTCATGAAGATCCGGTCCGGGCCGATCCGGTCGAGCAGCCCGGCCGCAGCCAGCGCATCGCGCAGGTCCTGTTTGACCCTGGCCATGCCGAACACGATGCCGCGGCACTCGCAGTCGCGCCGAAGGTGCTCCAGCGCGTCCAGCGCGGTCAGGTCGACCTCCACGTTGGACTCGGCGTTGAGGACGAACCAGTGCACCGGCCCGGCCGACTGGTCCAGCGCGGCCAGCGCGCGACGACGGAAGTCGGCGGCGTTGGCGAAGAACAGCGGTGCGTCGTAGCGGTAGACCAGCAACCCGGGGATGACCGTCGCCTCGGGATAGTCGTCCACGTCGTGCATGCCGGCCAGCCCGGGCACCAGCCCCTGCACGCTGTCGTGGGCGTGGGCCAGCCGGCGCAGCAGATCGGCGACCGACAGCCCGATCGCGACCAGCACGCCGTAGAGCACCCCCAACACGATCACCGCCGCGGTGGTGGCCAGCGCGATCAGCAACTCGCTGCGGCGAAACCGCGCCAGCCGGCGGAATTCGGCCACATCGACCAGCTTCGAGGCCGCGAAGACCACCAACGCGCCCAGCGCGGCGGCGGGAATGCCGGCCATCACACCACCGCCGAGCAGCAGCGCAGCGGTCACCACGCCGAACACCACCAGCGAGTACAGCTGGCTGCGCGCTCCGGCGGTGTCGGCCAGCGCGGTGCGGCTGCCGCTCGAACTGATCGGGAAGCCCCGGAAGACCCCGGCCACCAGGTTGCAGATCCCCAGCGCGCGCAGTTCGGCGTGCGGGTCGATCTCCTGGCCGCGGCGCGACGCGAACGCCCGCGCGGTCAGCACATTGTCCGAGAACGCGACCACGGCGATCCCCATCGCGGGTACGGCCAGCTCACGCACCGTGGCACCGGAGACCACCGGCCAGTCCGGAACCGGAAGCCCGGACGGTATCGCGCCGACGACCTCGATCGAGTGCCAGGCGAACACGGCGACCACCACGGTGGCGGCGAGCACGCCGATCAGCGGTCCCGGCCACCGCGGCGCCCGCCGGTCCAGCACGACGATCAGCATCAGCACCGCGGCGCTGAGCGCGACCGTGGGCCAATGGAACCGGGTCACCTCGCCGAGGAACGCCCACAGCTGCGCGGCCACCGAATCACCGGCCACCGACACCCCGGCCAGCCGGCCCAGCTGGCTGGCCACCATCATGGCGGCGATCCCGGCCAGATACCCGACCAGCACCGGGCGCGAGAGCAGGTTGGCCAGGAAACCCAGCCGGAGCAGTCCGGCGGCGAGGCAGATCGCCCCGACCAGCAGAGCCAGCGTCGCGGCGTAGCCGGCGTAGCGGGCGGGGTCGACGGCGCCGACGGTGGACGCCAGCACGGCCGCGGTCATCAGCGCGGTCGTCGACTCCGGCCCGATCGACAGCTGGCGCGAGGAGCCCAGAACCGCGTAGATCAGCAGCGGGGGCAACGCCGCCCAGAGGCCGACCACCGGATTCAGGCCGGCCAGGGTGGCGTAGGCCAACGCCTGGGGCACCAGGTAGGCCGACACCGTCAGGCCCCCCACCACGTCGCCGCGCAGCGCCGAGCGCTGGTAGCCGCGGAGGTTGGCCAGCCCCGGCAACCAGTGCGTCGACCGCATCGCGTCGCCCATGGCCCTCCTCGGCGTAGGCCCGCTCGAGCTGGTCCAAAGCTATGCCACCGGGCCGGCGCCGGACAGGGGCCGTTGGACCCTGCCCGGCGATGACGAACGCCTCCGGCGAAAGGCCTGGTGACGCTCTACGGTCGGTTCATTCCGCCGTCCCGGCGGATCGTCGATTCGAGGAGTTCAGATGACGTCACATCGAGGGATCGTGGTCGGGGTCGACGGTTCGCCCGAGGCCGAGGCCGCCATCGAGTGGGCCGCACGGGAGGCGGTGCTGCACGATGCGCCGCTGACGCTGGCCCATGTGCTGCCCAACGCGGCGGCCCGCACCTGGTACGAGACGTCGGTCTCCACCGAACTGGACGAGCGGGCCCAGCGACGTGGTCACGAGACGCTGCGTCAGGCGACGATGGTCGCCGAGCAGGCCGCCGCCAACGAGGGACCGCTGACCATCGGCGAGCACATCGGTGAGGGCAACGCGGTGTCGGCGATGGTCGACCTGTCCAAGGACGCCGCGATGCTCGTGGTGGGCAGCCGCGGGCTCGGCCGGGTGGGACGCGCCCTGCTCGGTTCGGTCAGTTCCGGACTGATCCACCACGCCCACTGTCCGGTCGCGGTCGTACACCAGACCGGCGACGCCCAGATGCAGTCCGAGCAGGCCCCGGTCGTGGTCGGGATCGACGGCTCGGCGGCCTCGGAGACGGCGGTGGCGGTGGCGTTCGACGCGGCGTCCCGGCGCGGGGTGGAGCTGGTCGCGGTGCACGCGTGGAGCGACCCGACGGTCTATGCGTTCCCCAACGAGGAGTGGATGACGTTGCGCCCGCGGGCCGAGGAGCTGCTGGCCGAGCGGCTGGCGGGCTGGCAGGAGCGGTATCCCGACGTGGCGGTGCGGCGCGTGGTCGTCCGGGACCGCCCGGCTCACCAGCTGCTCGAACAGGCCGAATCCGCCCAGCTGGTCGTCGTCGGCAGCCACGGCCGGGGCGGTTTCGCCGGCATGCTGCTGGGATCGGTCGGCACCGCGGTGGCCCAGTCAGCACGCACGCCGGTGATCGTCGCCCGCTCGTCGTGACATCGGCGGTCGTACCCGCGGCCGACCTTCTCGGTTCGCCCGATGACGCGCTGCACCATGCCTCGGCTCGGGTTCCCGTCGCCGCGCCTGACGACCTGGTCACCGACACCCTCGCGGGGATGCGGGGGCGCCGCTTCGACAGCGCCGCCGCGGTCGCGGTGCTCGACGGTGACCGCCTGGTCGGCGTGGCCACCATCGAGCAGCTGTTCGCCGCCGCCGACGGTGTGCGGTTGCGCGACATCATGGACGCCACTCCCCCGGTCGTCGCGGCGGACGCCGACCAGGAACACGCCGCGTGGCAGGCGGTCCAGCGCGGCGAACCCGGCCTGTCGGTCGTCGACGATGCCGGCCGGTTCCGCGGGCTGATCTCACCTCAGCAGTTGCTGACCGTGCTGCTGCACGAACACGACGAGGACCTGGCCCGTCTCGGCGGCTTCCTCAGCGATGTCGAGAACGCACGCTCGACCAGCGTGGAGTCGGTTCGCCGGCGGTTGTGGCACCGGCTGCCCTGGCTGCTGCTCGGGTTGTTCGGCGCGATGGTCTCGGCGGTGCTGATGAGCGCATTCGACGCCCAGCTCTCGGCCGACCTCGCCGTCGCCTACTTCGTGCCGGGAATCGTCTATCTGGCCGACGCGGTGGGCACCCAGACCGAGACGCTGGCGATCCGGGGCCTGTCGGTGGGGGTGGGAATCCGCCGGATCACCGGCCGCGAGGCACTCACCGGGCTGTCGGTGGGCGTTCTGCTGGGCGCGGTGATGTGGCCCGTCGTGACGGTGATGACCGGCAACGTCTTTCTGGCGCTGGCCGTTTCGGTATCCGTGGTGGGTGCCAGCACGGTCGCCACTGTGGTGGCGTTGGTCCTGCCCTGGCTGTTGCACCGGCTGGGCAAGGACCCGGCGTTCGGATCCGGGCCGCTGGCCACGGTGGTGCAGGACCTGCTGTCGATCCTGTTCTACTTCGGCGCGGTCACCCTGTTGGTCGGCTGAGCCGCCACCGTCCCAGAGCCAAAGGCCCCTACTGGCGTGAACCGGCACGGCATAGAGTCGTGCGAACGGACCGGGACGACCGGTTCGCATTCCTCGCCCGCGAAAGGACTTCCCGATGACCCCGAATACGGACATCGTTGTCGGAGTGGACGATTCCCCGTCATCACAGGTTGCGCTGGAATGGGCGGCCAAGGAGGCGACGCTGCGCGGGGCGCCACTGGTCGCCGTCTACGCCGCCACCCTGCCCGTCGGGACGTGGTCGATCGCCCCGGTGCCCACCGGCATCATGGACTTCCAGCGCCAGATCGGGCGCGACATCCTCGACGACGCCGCCGCGATCGCCAAGAAGCTCACCGGCGACTCGGTTCCGGTCTCGACCGAGTTCGCCATCTCGACACCGACCGCCGCGCTGGTGGAGCGGTCGAAGACGGCCGCCCTCGTGGTCGTCGGCACCCGTGGGCGCGGGGCGTTCGCCCGGGCCATCCTGGGCAGCGTCAGCACCGGCCTGGTGCACCGCGGTCACGGCCCGGTGGCGGTGGTCCCCGACGACGGTGCGGCCCCGGCCGCCGACGCCCCGGTCGTGGTGGGCTACGACGGGTCACCGGCATCGCAGCCGGCGCTGGCCCTCGCCTTCGCCGAGGCCCACCGGCGCACGGTGGAACTGGTCGTGGTGCACGCCTGGTGGTCGCCCGGGGCGTTCGAGATGCCCGGGTTCGACTTCGAGGAGGTGCGGGCCAGCGTCGACGGTGAGCTGGCCGACCAGTTGCGGCAGTGGCAGCAGGAGTACCCGGACGTGACGGTGCGCCGGATGGTGGTCGTCGACCAGCCCGCCCGTCGGCTCATCGAGCAGTCCGAATCGGCTCAGCTGCTGGTGGTGGGCAGCCACGGCCACGGCGCGGTGGCCAGCACCCTGCTGGGTTCGGTGAGCAGCGCGGTGGTGCAGGCGGCCAAGGTGCCGGTGGTCGTGGTCCGTCCGCGCTGAGACCGCGCAGTAGAGGCTAAAGACCCTGCCGACGGTCATCGTGTGGGCCTAGCGCCACCCGGCCGCAGTTGAGACGGTGGAGTGGTGAACACAGCAACCGTCCTGACAGTGGCCGTCCTCTGGGGTCTGATCGGGCTGCTGTCGGGTGTATGGATGGCACGGCGCGGCTACGACCCTCTCTGGATTCTGCTCGCCGTCCCGCTCGGCCCCCTCTTCGTCCCCATCGCGACCGAACGGGTCCGGCGCCGCCCCCGCGCCGAGTCGGCCGGCCCCTCGGCCGGCCCTGCCGACCTGCCGCCGGATGCGGGCCCGCGCGTGCTGATCGGGCTGGACGGATCGCCGGAGTCCGAGCAGGCGCTCGCTACCGCCCTGCGCGCTCTGGGCGCACAGTGCAGCCAGCTGGTCCTGGCCGAGGTGGTGCGCTATGAGGCGACCGAGGACGAGAACCGCGTCGAGATCACGGCGGCCGAGGGCCGGCTGCAGACCGCCGCGGCCGGGGTGGGCATCAGCGGGACGGTACGCACCGAGGTGCTGGCCGGGGCGCCGGGACCGGCGCTGCGCGAATTCGCCGAGAACCAGAGCTTCGACATCGTGGTCGTGGGCCGCCGCGGACGCGGGCTGACCCGGCGCGTGTTGGGCAGCGTCTCGAGCGATCTGGTCACCCATTCGGTGGTGCCGGTGCTCGTCGTCGAGCCGCGTCCGTTGGCGCGCTGATGGCGGTGTCGAGCGCGGTGGGGGCGAACTCGCACCACGGCCTGCCCGCCCACGAGGTGGTGCTGCTGCTGCAGACCGACCCGCATCGAGGTCTGTCCGGCGAGGTCGCCGAGCAACGGTTGGCGCAGTTCGGCCCCAACACGCTGCCCGCACCCCGCGGGGCGGGCCTGCTGATGCGCATCCTGCGCCAGTTCCACCACCCGCTGATCTATGTGCTGCTGGTGGCCGGCGCGGTGACCGCGGCGCTGGGCGAGTACGTCGACTCCGCGGTGATCTTCGGCGTGGTCGTGGTCAACGCCGTCGTCGGATTCGTGCAGGAGACCAAGGCGGAGACTGCGCTGCAGAGCCTGCGTTCCATGGTGCACACCGAGGCCAGGGTGATCCGCGACGGCCGGGAGCGCACCGTCGGCTCGGATCAGCTGGTACCCGGCGATCTGGTGCTCGTCGAGGCCGGCGACAAGGTCCCCGCCGATATCCGGCTGGCCCGGGAAAGCGAATTGCGCGTCGATGAATCCGCGTTGACCGGCGAGTCGGCGCCGGTGGACAAGACCGAGGTGGTGCTGCCGGAGAACACCCCGGTGGCCGACCGAACCAACATGGCCTACTCGGGAACGTTGGTGACCGCGGGGTCGGCAGCCGGGATCGTGGTGGCCACCGGTTCGGAGACCGAGATCGGTGAGATCCACCGACTGGTCGGGGCCGCGGAGGTCCTCGACACTCCTCTGACGGCGAAACTGGCCTGGTTCAGCAAGATGCTGACGATCGGCATCCTCGCGCTGGCCGCGGCCACCTTCGCCCTGGGGCTGGCGCGCGCGCAGGACGCCGTGCAGACCTTCACCGCGGCCGTGGCGCTGGCCGTCGGGGCGATCCCCGAGGGGCTGCCCGCCGCGGTGACCATCACCCTGGCCATCGGAGTCGCCCGAATGGCCAAGCGGCGGGCCGTCATCCGCCGGCTGCCGGCGGTCGAGACACTGGGCGGGACCACGGTGATCTGCACCGACAAGACCGGCACGCTGACCGAGAACCAGATGACGGTGCGCGCGATCTGGACCCCGGATCGCGAGGTGGCCGTGACCGGATCGGGGTATGCGCCCACCGGCGAACTCGTGACCGGTGAGGGCGCGCCGGTGGTCCCCGACAGCGACGAAGCGCTGCGCTGGACGCTGATCTCCGGTGCGGCGTGCAACGACGCGACGCTGTCCTCCGACGGGCAGCGATGGCAGATCACCGGTGATCCGACCGAGGCCGCGATGGTCGTGGTCGCCGCGAAAGCCGGGCTGTCCCACGAGGTACTCACCGCCGAACTCCCTCGGGCAGAATCGATTCCGTTCAGCTCGGAACGCCAGTACATGGCCACCCTGCACCGGTCCGGCCCGCACCGCCACGTCGCGCTGGCCAAGGGCGCGGTCGAGCGCATGCTCGATCTGTGTGACGCACAGATGGGCGCCGACGGCGCGGTGCGCCGGCTCGACCGCCCGGCGGTGGCCGCCGCCGCGGAGGCGCTGGCCGCCGCGGGGCTTCGGGTGCTCGCGTGCGGGGTGTGGACGTCGGCTGATGCAGCGCGGTTCACCGAGGAGCAGCTGCCGGGGTCGTTCACCTTCACCGGGCTGGAGGCCATGCTCGATCCCCCGCGGGAGGCCGCCACCTCGGCGGTGGCCGCCTGCCACTCGGCCGGGATCGCGGTCAAGATGATCACCGGCGACCATCCGGGGACCGCCCGCGCCATCGCCGGATCGGTCGGGGTCCTCGGTTCCGACGAGTCCGGTAGGCGCAGGGTGGTCACCGGCGCCGAGCTCGACGCGCTGGGCGCCGACGAGTTCCCCGACATCGTCGAGGAGGCCGGGGTGTTCGCCCGGGTGTCACCCGAGCAGAAGCTGCGGCTGGTGGAGGCGCTGCAGGCCCGCGGGCATGTGGTGGCGATGACGGGCGACGGGGTCAACGACGCGCCGGCGCTGCGCCAGGCGAGCATCGGTGTGGCCATGGGCCGCGGCGGCACCGAGGTCGCCAAGGACGCCGCGGACATGGTGCTCACCGACGACGACTTCGCCACGATCGAGGCCGCGGTCGAGGAGGGCCGCGGCGTGTTCGACAACCTCACCAAGTTCATCACCTGGACGCTGCCCACCAACATCGGTGAGGGACTGGTGATCCTGACGGCGATAGCGCTGGGCGCGGCACTGCCGATCCTGCCGACCCAGATCCTGTGGATCAACATGACCACCGCGGTGCTGCTCGGGTTGATGCTGGCCTTCGAACCCAAGGAGGCCGGGATCATGGCCAGGGCCCCGCGCGATCCCGGTGAGCCGCTGCTGACCCGCGCCCTGATGGGCCGGATCCTGTTGGTGTCCAGCCTGCTGGTGGCCGGGTCATGGTGGCTGTTCGAGTGGGAACTGGCCAACGGCTCCTCGCTGGCCGAGGCACGCACCGCGGCGCTGAACGTGTTCGTCGTCGTCGAGGCGTTCTATCTGTTCAGTTGCCGGTCGCTGACGCGGTCGGCGTGGCGGATCGGGTTCTTCACCAACCGCTGGTTGATCACCGGTGTCGCGGTGCAGGCCCTCGCACAGCTGGCGATCACCTACCTGCCGGCGATGAACACGGTCTTCTCGACCGCACCGCTGGACGCGGACGTGTGGCTGCGCATCTTCGCCATCGCTGTTCTCGTCAGCCTGGTGGTCGCCGCCGAGAAGTGGTGGCGGGCACGCCAGTTCCGCGCCCGGACAGCGGTCACCGGTGCAGCGGCCGCAGCCGCACCTCGGTGATGGCGTTGCGGTCGACGGCCGTGACCTCGATGCGGTACCCGGGGACCTCGACCGTGTCGCCGGGGTCTGTCGGGATGCGGCCCAGGATCGACAGCACCAGTCCGGCGACGGTGGCGTAGTCGCCCCGCGGGAACTCGGTGCTGTCGACCCCGACGTCGACGAGGTCGTGCAGCGGGAAGGTGCCCGGCAGGACCCGGCTGCCGTCGGCCAGGGTCCGCACCGATCGGACGTCTTCGTCGGCCTCGTCGTAGATCTCGCCGACGATCTCCTCGAGCAGGTCCTCCAGTGTGATGATGCCGGCCACGCCGCCCCGTTCGCCGATCACCAGCGCGAACTGTTCGCGCTCGGCGAGCAGCCGATTGAGTGCGGCGGTGACGCGGACGCTGTCGGGCAGGCTCAGCGCGGGGCGGGCGACCTCGGCGACGGTGCCGTCGGCGCCCAGCAGATCGCGGAGGTGGACCACTCCGACGGCGTCGTCGAGTTCGCCCGCCGGAACCACCGGGGCGCGGGTGTGGCCCGACTCGGCGAGCGCATCGCGGGCCAGCCCCACCGGCATGTCGGCGTTGAGGCGGAACACCGCCGTGCGGGGCACCACGACCTCACGCAGCGCGCGTTCGTGGATCTCCAGGGCCCCGGAGATGATCGTGCGCTGTTCGGCGGTGAGTCCGGCGTGCGTGGAGATCAGTTGCCGCAGTTCTTCGAAGGTCAACTCCTCACGGCCCACGGCGGGGTCGCCGCCGAGCAACCGGACCACCACGTCGGTGGCCTTGCCGAGCAACCAGACGATCGGAGTCGCCAAGGCCGACAAGGCATTCAGCGGCGCCGCCACGATCGCTGCCCACCGGCGGGAATACTGCATCGCCAATCTCTTGGGTGCCAGCTCACCGATCACCAGGGTCGACGCGGTCACCACCACGGTGACGACCGCGATGCCGGCCGCTTCGGCGGCGCCCCCGAGGAACTGGAGGCTGTCCGTCAGCGGGGCTGCGAGGGTGACCGCCGCCGTCGCCGACGCCAGAAAACCCGCCAGGGTGATCCCGAGCTGGATGGTCGCCAGGAACCGGTTCGGCTCGCGGGCCAGATGCACCACGAGCCGGTCCCGGCGTCTGCCCCGGCGCTCCAGTTCACGCAGTTGACCTTCACGCAGCGAGATGAACGCCGCCTCGCTGCCGGCCAGCAGTCCGTTGACCAGGATGAGGAACACCACCAGGGCGAGGTTGAGCCAGTAGCCGTGCATCGCCTGTTACCCGAGCACCCGTGTCCTGGCCACGCCTATGACCCTGCCCGGCCCTCGCCGGCAACTCAAGGGCTGTTGGGCCTCATTTGTGCGGGCCTGCGCGGTGCCGGATGGCAGCCTCGACCTCGTCCTCCGGAAGCTGTTTGGTGCAGAAGAACCAGTCTTTGCATTCGACACCGTCCGTGCCGCCGTCCATCCGGTCCTTGGCGGTGCCGCAGGATCCCGCGGGCGGGACGATGACCGGGTCACCCGGACGCCAGTCGGCCGGGGTGGCCACCTCGAAATGGTCGGCGGTCTGGAGCGCCTTGACCACGCGCAGCAGCTCGTCGAAGTTGCGGCCGGTGCTCAGCGGGTAGTAGATGATCGTCCGGACCACCGCCTTGGGGTCGATGACGAACACCGCGCGAACAGCCTTGGTGGAATCCTCGCCCGGCATGATCATGCCGTATTTCTGGGCGATCTCCATCGAGACGTCGTCGATGAGCGGGAAGGTGACCTCGACGTCGCGCATGCCGCGAAACTCGATCTTGTCCTTGATGGTCCGCAGCCAGGCGATGTGGGAGTAGAGCCCGTCGACCGACAGTCCCACCAGCTCGGTGTTGTAGGCGGCGAACTGCTCCTGCATGGAGGCGAAGGTCATGAACTCACTGGTGCACACCGGCGTGAAGTCGGCCGGGTGGGAGAACAGGATGACCCACTTGCCGGCGTAGTCGGCGGGGAAGTTGATCTCGCCCTGGGTGGTCGCCGCGGTGAAAGACGGTGCCGGATCGCCGATCCGGGGCATTGTGGTGGCGGGCGCCGGTGTGTCGACGGTGGTCATGAGGGTGTCCTTTCTGCCGATTCGGATATCACCTATAATACCCCTTGGGGTATAGTCGGCTAGGGCCGGAAGGCCCACGCTGGTGTGCGATGCCCCACAGCCCGAGACGAGGAGTGCGATATGGCCGGTGAACCAACAACTGTGCGCGAGGTCGTGGTGGCCGTCGACGGGTCGCAGTCGTCGAACTCCGCGGTCGCCTGGGCGGCATGCGACGCCGAGCTCCGCGGCCTGCCGCTACGCCTGGTCCATGTGATCCCCCCGATGGTGACGCCGTCGTCGGCGTCGTCCGACTTCGGCTCCGAGTACGCCCGGTTCGAGCAGGGCCGGGCCCGTGAGATCCTCGACCGCTCCCGCGAACTGGCTCTCGAAGCCACGTCCTCGGACCGAAACTCGCAGATCAGCTCCGAGGTGTTGGACGGCCCGATCGTGCCGACCCTGCTCGACACGTCGGCGTCGGCCGACATCATCGTGGTCGGCTGTCTCGGTCAAGGCGCCGTTGCCCGGGCGGTGCTGGGGTCGGTCAGTTCCGGGCTGGTCCAGCACGCCCACTGCCCGGTTGCGGTGATCCACGCCGAGCGTGAGCCCGCGCCGCAGGCCCCGGTCCTGGTCGGCATCGACGGTTCACCGGCCTCGGAGCTCGCGACCGCCATCGCCTTCGACGAGGCGTCCCGGCGGGGTGTCGATCTGGTCGCGCTGCATGCCTGGACCGATATGGGTCCGCTGGAATTCCCCCGGATCAACTGGGCTCCGATCGAGTGGCGCAACGTCGAGGAGCAGGAAGACGAGGTGCTCTCCGAGCGGCTGTCCGGCTGGCGGGCGCAGTATCCGGACGTCGCGGTGCACCGCGTCCTGGTGGCCGACCGCCCCGGGCCGCGGTTGCTCGAACATGCCGACGAGGCACAGTTGGTCGTGGTCGGCAGTCACGGCCGCGGCGCGTCGCGCATGCTGCTCGGTTCGGTCAGCAGCGCGATCGTGAACGCCGCCCAGACCCCGGTGATCGTCGCACGGCGGCGCTGATCGGCGAATCAGCCCGTCAGGGTGTCCGACCGGCCCGGTTCGCCGCCCTCGTCGACCAGGCCCGACTGCACCAGGGCGTCGGTGACGAACCGCTGCACCGGCCGGGACTGGAAGAAGCCGGCGTGCCCGCCCCGGTACCACTCGATCTCGGGCTTACCCCAGTGCTCCCACAGCCGGTTGACCTGGTCGCGGGGGTGCACCACCTGATCGGCGAGCCCGGCGTAGATGAACCGCCCGGTGGCCGGCACCAGCGGCTCCAGCGACAGCGGTGAGATCATCTCGCCCAGCGGCGCGGCGAGGCTGAACGTCTCCCGCCGTGGATCGTCACGATGCAGACCCGAGTGCCTGCTCAGCAGCTCGATGAGATCGGCCACCGGGACACCGAGCACCGCACAGGTCAGATCCTCGTCGAGGCTGGCCACCAGGGCGGCGATGAACCCGCCCAGCGACAACCCGTACAGACCGACAGCGGCGCCGGGCTGCTGCCGGCGGATCCAGCCCAGCAGGCCGCGCACGTCGCACACCGCGTTCGCCGTCGCGTGAATGTCGTCGAGCACATCCTCGCCGGGGAACACCGCACCCTTGGGCAGCGCCTTGGCCCGGGGACCGTGCATCGGCAACACCGGCAGGACGACGTTGAGGCCGAGGCGCTCGTGCAGATACCACGCCCGGAACAGGGCCAAGTCGATGGCCGCCCGGCCCATTTCGGTTCCGTGCACGCACACCAGCCACGGCCGTGGCTCGCGGTGGCGCAGCATCAGCCCGTAGCCGTGGCGGACGGCGGGATATCCCATCCAGCGGCGCGCACCGGGCTCGCCGGGCAGCGGACGATAACCGCTGTCCCACCGGAGCCGGAAGTAGGACCGGCGCCGCCGCTGCACCGGCCGGACCTCGACGTCGCGCAGGGGCTTGGGGGCCGGGAAGAAACCCTTCGGTTCGGCCAGCCAACCCCGCGCGCCGTAGAACTCGAGTGCGGCCACGACCTCGTCGTGGATGCGCCCGAACGCCTCCGGGTCGCTGACCGGACGGCGGGCCCGCAATCCGAGCAACACCACCTCGTCACGCAGTGCCTCGGCGGCCAGCGCGACCGTCGGACGGGCGATCGGCATCTGCTGTGGCCCGTCGTCGAGGTAGTCACGCCACGACCGTGCGTAGTACCTGCCGGTCCTGGTCAGCGGCCGGATCGCGTTGCGCAGCTGCGCCGATCCGGGGACGATGTCGGCCGCGGAGCGGCGCGGTTGCCGTTCCCTGTCATCAGCGTCGTCGGGTCCCACACTGTCGACGCTAGCGGCAGGCCCCGGGGGCGGACAGGAGTCCTTGGTCACACGCGACCCGGTCCAAGGCCCGTACGCAGGGCCTACCCTTGGGTGATGGGCGGGTACGAGACCGTCGAAGTGACCTTCGATTCCGGTGGATCACCGCTGTCGGGCGTTCTCTACCGTCCGCGGGAACGTCCCGAGGGGTGCCCCTGCGTGGTGATGGCCCACGGTTTCTCGGGGACGATGGACTGGATTCTTCCCGATTTCGCAGCGGATTTCGCTGGCGCAGGACTGGCGGTGCTGCTCTTCGACTACCGCCACTTCGGTACCAGCCCGGGTCAGCCCCGGCAACTGCTGGATACGCGGCTGCAGCTGGAGGATCTGCGCAACGCGCTGGCCTACGCCAGGTCGCGCGAGGACCTCGATGGCCGGCGAATAGCGTTGTGGGGAACTTCGCTTGGCGGCAGCCATGTCATCGACCTCGCCGCCGCCGACCCGGCAGTCGCGGCGGTGGTGGCCAACGTGCCCGCCCTGGACATGTACGCCGGTCTGCGCGGACGCTACAGACCGCCGCACTTCCGGCCGGGTCCCGTAGCCACCGCAGTAGCCACGGCGCGGTTGATGGCGGCCGCCACGGTCGACACGGTAGCCGGCGCGCTGCGCCTGCCACCGCACTACCTGCCGGTTTACGGTGCGTTGGGCCGTGCAGCGTTCAGCGACCCGGCGTTGGCCGATCAGTTCCGGCAGGTGCAGCACAGCGCTGCAAGCTGGCGCAACGAGTTCACGCCGCGGTTCCTGTTTCACGCACCTCGGTACCGCGCGGGCACCGTCGAGCGGATCGGCTGCCCGTTGCTGGTGACGCTGGCCCGCGACGATGCGCAGCTGTCTACACCCTTCGTACTGCAGAAGATCAGTCGCGCACGGCATGCCGAGGTCCGGCTGTATCCCGTCGGACATTTCGACATGTACCACGGGATCGTGCGCGAGGAGGTCGCGCACGATCACCGCGAATTTCTGCTCCGCTGGCTCGAACCTACTTAGAGCTGCGGGATGCGATGTAGGTGCTGACCACCGCCATCACGGCGATGATGGCGGCGATCAGTACCGCAGCGGTCGGCCAATCCATGGCGTCCTCCCTCGGGTTGCGCCCAGAACCGTTCGACACCAACGTTATGGCGTGCGGCAGGCACACATCAGGGCCGTTGGTCCCGTCTACCGGGTGCCGATCGGACCCGCTCAGCGGCCACGGTGGCGCAGGTGCACCGCTGCGCGGGCGGGACGTTGCGCATGACCTCGTCGACGTGCTGTCCGCAGCCCTGCCAGCCGGTCTTACCGCATCTCGAGCAAGTGGCTTGATAACACATGTCTCCTCCGAATCGTGTTGTGGGAAGCTCGTTCTAGCCGTTCGCCGCCGCGGCCTGCCGCTCGGCGATCGTGGCGCGCACCTGCGCCATGTCGAGGCCTTTGACCTTGGCGATCAGGTCCTCGAGCGCGGCCGGCGGCATCGCACCGGCCTGGCTGTAGACCAGCACCCCCTCGCGGAAGGCCATGATCGTCGGGATCGACTGGATGCCGAGTATCGCGGCGAGTTCCTGTTCGGCCTGGGTGTCCACCTTGGCGTGCACGACGTCGGGATTGGCCGCCGCCGAGCGCTCGTAGACGGGGGCGAAGGCGCGGCACGGCCCGCACCAGGACGCCCAGAAGTCGACCAGGACGATCGGGGTGTCGGTGATGGTGCGCTCGAAGTCGGCCAGGGTCAGGTTGGTGGTGCTCATCGTTGTTCCTTTCCGGTGGTGTGGTTGTCGCTCAGACGCTCACGTGGGAGTCGGCCCAGGCGTTGTAGCCGCCTTCGAGGTCGGACACGTTGTCGAAGCCCTCGGCGCGCAGCAGCGATGCGGCGACGCTGGAACGCCACCCGCCGGCGCAGTGCACGACGATCGGGCGGTCCTTCGGGATGTCGGCGAGGCGGGTCCGCAGGTTGGCCAGCGGCATCGGGATCGCGCCGGGGATGCTGCCGGCCTCGACCTCACCCGGGTTGCGGATGTCGACCAGGGTGACCGCGTCGTCGGCCAGCAGCCGGTCGAGTTCGGCGACCGTCACCCGGGGCGCGGTGCGGACCAGGTCGGACAGTTCGGCGGGAAACGCGTCGCCGCGGCCCACCGCGAGGTAGCCGATCACGTTGTCCGAGCCGACGCGGGCCAGCCGCAGCGCGGCTTCCTGTTCCTCACCGGGATAGGCGATGAGCGCGATCACGTCACCGATCTCGGCGACCATGCCGCCGGTCTCGGCGAAGCGGCCGTCGAATCCGACGTTGACCGAACCGCGCAGATGCCCGGCCGCGAAGTCCTCCACGCTGCGCGCGTCGACGACGCGCACCCCGTCGGACAACGCCTGGCGGATCTGGGCCGGGCTCAGTGCCGCCACGTCCCGGTCCTGGGCCAGCAGCGGGTGCACCCGCTTGTTCATCGCGGCGTCGACGGAGAAGTAGGCCGGCGCGGCGGGCTGGCCGTGCGTGACGAGTTCGATGAACTCCTGTTCGCTCATCGGCTGCACGGACGGATTGGTCCTGCGCTGCTCGCCGATGGTGGAGGTCAGCTCGGTCGACAGGTTCTTGCCGCACGACGATCCCGCACCGTGGGCCGGCATGACGACGACCCCGTCGGGCAGTTTCAGCAGCTTGTCGTGCAGCGTGTGATACATCGCGGCGGCCAGGTCGCTGGTGGAGCTGTCACCGATGTTGACCAGGTCGGGCCGGCCGACGTCGCCGATGAACAGCGAGTCGCCGGTGAGCACCGCGGTGGGCTCGGCGCCGGGGCGCTCACGCACCAGCACGCTGATCGATTCCCAGGTGTGCCCCGGGGTGGACAGGATCTCCAGATCGACGTCACCGAGCGAGATGTGCTCCCCGTCGGCCAGTCGGCGGATCGGGTAGTCCGTCTCGGCGGCGGCGCCGAATCCGATCCAGGCGCCGGTGGCGTCGACGAGTTCGAGGTGGCCGGAGACGAAGTCGGCGTGGAAGTGGGTGTTGATCACCCCTTCGATCCGCAGGCCGTACCTCGCCGCATCGGCGAGGTAGTCGGTGATGTCGCGGCGCGGGTCGACGACGACTGCGCGGCCGCTGGTTTCGTCGCCGATCAGGTACGAGGCGTGTGACAGGCATTCGATGTAGTACTGCTCGAGAATCATCGTGTTCCTTCCTTGTGGGCGGGGTCGCCGGTCGCGGCGAGCAATACCCCTACGGGTATATTACGCACGGCACCGCCGCCGTTATTCCGGCTTGACGATACCCCCACGGGTATGTATCAATGAGTACAGCACATACCCCGATGGGTATCAGAGAAAGGATCCGTCCATGACCGCACCGCTGCCCGCCACGATCGACTCGGCCGACCTGAACCGGCTGCTCGCCTCGCCGACCCCACCGCGGGTCCTCGACGTGCGCACCCCCGGGGAATTCGAGACGGTCCACATGCCGGGCTCCTACAACGTGCCGCTGGACCTGCTGCGAGAGCACCGCGACGAGATCGCGTCCCACGTCGACGAGGACGTCGTGCTGGTGTGCCGTTCCGGACAGCGCGCCGCGCAGGCCGAAGAGACCCTGCGCCGGGCCGGCTTGTCCAACGTGCACATCCTCGACGGCGGGATCACCGCGTGGCAGACCAACGGTTTCGCGGTGAACCGCCGGGGCCAGCGGTGGGACCTGGAGCGTCAGGTCCGCCTGGTCGCCGGCCTGATCGTCGCCATCAGCCTGCTGGCCAGCATCGTCGTGCCCGGCCTGAAATGGGTGGCCTTCGCCATCGGCGCGGGCCTGACGTTCGCCGCCGTGACCAACACCTGCGCGATGGGCATGCTGCTGGCCAAGCTCCCGTACAACCGCGGCGCGAGCTGCAGCCTGCAGACCGTGGTCAACCAATTGGTGGACTCGAAATGACCGCCGTGCTCGCGCTGACGGTGGGCCTCGCGGTCCTCGTCGGCGTCTCCCTCGGACTGCTCGGCGGGGGCGGGTCCATCCTGACCGTGCCCCTGCTGGCCTACGTGGCCGGCATGGACCCCAAACAGGCGATCGCGACCTCGTTGCTGGTCGTCGGAGCGACCAGCGCGGTCGGCGCCATCTCGCACGCCCGCGCCGGAAGGGTCCAGTGGCGCACCGGGCTGGTGTTCGGCGTGGCCGGCATGGCCGGCGCCTACCTCGGCGGCCTACTGGCCCGGTTCATCCCGGGCACGGTGCTGCTGATCGGTTTCGCCGTCATCATGATCGCCACCGCGGTGGCGATGCTGCGCGGACGCAAGGACGTCGACCCCAGCACGGCACCGACGTCGCTGCCCGCCGGCAAGGTCGTGGCCGAGGGCCTGGTCGTGGGACTGGTCACCGGCCTGGTCGGGGCCGGCGGCGGCTTCCTGGTGGTTCCCGCCCTGGCGCTGCTCGGCGGGCTGCCGATGCCGATCGCCGTCGGCACCTCACTGGTGGTGATCGCGATGAAGTCGTTCGCCGGGCTGGCCGGATACCTGTCCAGCGTCCAGATCGACTGGGCCCTGGCCGGAGCCGTCACCGCGGCCGCACTGGTCGGCGCGCTGATCGGCGCCCGGCTGACCTCGGTGATCGACCCGGATTCGCTGCGCAAGGCCTTCGGCTGGTTCGTCCTGGCGATGTCGTCGGTGATCCTCTGGCAAGAGGTGCACGCCGCCGTCGGCGGTGCCGCACTGGCCGTGGTGGTCATCGCAGCAACGGTGAGCTTCGTCTGCGCCCGGTACCCGAGGTGTCCGCTGCGCCGGCTGACCGGCAGCGCCAACACCGCGGCAGTGGCGACATGACCGGGCATGTATACCCCCACGGGTACACTAGGGCTAGTACGGAGAAAGGAGCTGCGCCATGATCGGGAACGACGAGGCCATGGCAGCGGTGTTGAATCGGCTGCGGCGCGCCCAAGGGCAACTGGCGGGCGTGATCTCGATGATCGAAGACGGCCGCGAGTGCAAGGACGTCGTCACCCAGTTGGCGGCGGTGTCCAGCGCACTCGACCGCGCCGGATTCAAGATCGTCGCCACCGGGCTGCGCGAATGCGTGACCGGTGACGCGGCAGACGGCGACAAGCCGATGACCGAAGCCGAACTGGAGAAACTCTTCTTGGCCCTGGCCTGAGAAGACGCTGACGAAAGGACGCCTGATGGGATTCGCACTGTCCACGGTGCTGCACACGTCGTTCGACGATGCGGTGGCCCGCACCCGTGAAGCACTCGCCGGACAGGGGTTCGGCGTGCTCACCGAGATCGACATGCAGGCCACCCTGAAGGCCAAGCTCGGCGAGGACATGGAGAAGTACCTGATCCTCGGCGCCTGCAATCCGCCGCTGGCCCACCGTGCCGTCGAGGTGGACCGTCAGATCGGGTTGCTGTTGCCGTGCAACGTCGTTGTGCGCGCGGACCCCGAGGACGACTCGGCGGTCCTCGTCGAGGCGATGGACCCGCAGGTGCTCGTCGACGTCACCGCCGACGACCGGTTGAAGCCGGTCGCCGACGAGGTCGCGGGCAAGCTGCGGGCGGCCATCACCACGCTGCAGTCCTGAGGTCAGACCTCGAGGCCCAGCGCGTCACCCCACAGGTGCGCCACCTCGTCGCGGTGGTCGAACCCGCCGGGCTCCCCGCTGGCCAGCGCCACGAGCGCCCGGCTGAGGGCGTTCACCCCGATCCCCGTCCGCCTTGCCGCATCGGCGATCTCGGTGAACGCCAGGCGCCGCGAACAGTGCCGCCTGCCCACCAGCACCCCCACCGCGACATCCAGCTCGGTGCGGCTGCCCGGGTCCGGTGGGCGGACCTCGCGCATCATCGATCCTGCGGTGGCGGCATGCGGCACGGCAGCCCCTCTCATCGTGACCCCATCGCGGTGCGCTCGTCGACATAGCCGATGATGTCGGCCAGAGTCCGCAGCTTCTGATAGTCAGCCTCGGGAATGTCGACGGCCAACCGCTTGTGGATGCCCAACAGAAAATTCAGCCAGTCCATCGAGTCCAGATCGACCTGGTCGCGCAGCAGCGCGTCGTCGCGGATGTCACCGGGATCCACCTCCGGCGCAATGGCGGTCAGCACCGCCAGGATCTCGTCACGGATCTCTGGTTCGCTCATCGTCACTTCTCCAGCAGTTCGGGCTCTTGTAGGAGGTCTTTGACCGCGGCGAGGAACAACGCACCGCGATGCCCGTCGCTGGCGCGGTGGTCGGCGGCCACACTCGTCTGGATCGTGGTGGCGATGCGGATGCCGCCGTCCACGGCACACACCTGCTGCGTCGGCCTGCCGAACCCGACCAGCGCCACCTGCGGTGGATAGATCACTCCGAAGACGGTGGCCGAACCCTGATCCCCCAGATTGGTCACCGTGATGGTCGGGTCCGACATCTCCGAGCTGCGCAACGACCCGGCCCGGGCCCGCGCCACCAGGTCGGTGAGGTCGGACATCAGCTCGTCGAGGTTCTTGTCGGGGACGTCGTGGATCGCCGGAGCCACCAGACCACCGCCACGCAGCGAGATCGCCACCCCGACGTGCACCGCCTCCGCCGGGGTGAACCCCTCGTCGCGCCAGAACCCGTTGAACTCGCCGAAGCGCTGCGCGGCCACGCCCACCGCCTTGAGCAACAGTGCGGCGGGCAAGGCCCGCTCGGTGATCGGCCGAGCCGCATTGCGCTCACCGAGCCAGCCCAGGGCGGTGTCGACCAGGATCTCGTCGGCCAGGTAGTAGTGCGGGATCTCGCGCTTGGACCGGCTCATCGCCGCGGCGATCGCCCGCCGCATCTCGGCCGCCCGGTCGGCGGGGCCCCGCTTGGTCGTCGGCTTCGTCGCAACGGCCGCAGTGTGCTCGACGTCTCTGATGGTCACCGCACCCTGCGGGCCGGTTCCGGTGACCGCGGCCACGTCGACACCCAGGCTCTGCGCCAGCCGTCGGGCGGCCGGGGAGACCCACCTACGGTGCGGGGCAGCGGGTGGGCCCGCGGTCGGAGCCGGCATGACCTCCCCCTCTGCCGGCTCGACGACCGCGGGCGCCTCGGTGGTGGTCACGGGCCGGGGTCGGGGAACGTCCTGCGGCCGCTCGCCGGATTCCAGCAGGGTCGCCAGCGGGGTACCCACCTCGACGGTCTGACCGACCGGCACCAGCAACTCGGCCACGGTCCCGTCGTGCCAGCACTCGACCTCGACGGCCGCCTTCGTGGTCTCGACCACCGCGACGACCTGGCCGCGGGTCACGGTGTCGCCGGGCTGAACGAGCCACTCGTCGAGCGTTCCCTCGTCCATGTCCGAGCCCAGCGCCGGCATCGTGAACTCGATCATGGCTGCGCCCCCAGCAGACCCTTGACCGCCGCGACGATGTCCTCCCGTTGCGGTAACGCCGCCTGCTCGAGGTGTTTGGCGTAGGGCATCGGCACCTCGGCGCTGCACACCCTCGCGACCGGGGCGTCGAGGTCGAAGAAGGCGTTCTCGGCGATGTGGGCGCTGATCTCGCCGGCCAGACTTCCCGTCCGCCAGGCCTCGTCGACCACGACGGCGCGATGGGTCTTGCGCACCGACTCCAGAATCGTCTCGGTGTCCAACGGGCGCAGCACCCGCAGATCGACGACCTCGCAGTTGACACCGGCGACGGAGAGCTCGTCGGCCGCGTCCAGCGCCTTGGCCAGGCAGCCGCCGTAGGCGATCACCGTGACGTCGGCTCCACTGCGGCGCACCGCCGCCGAGCAGATGTCCTGGGGCCGTAGATGATCGACGTCGGTGGCGGTGTTGTACAGCGTGACGTGCTCGAAGATCACGACCGGATCCGGGTCGGCCAGCGCGGTGGCCAGCATCCCGTAGGCGTCCTGGACCGTCGCCGGCGCCACCACCTTGATGCCGGGGATGTGGGCGTACCAGTTCTCCAGGCTGTGCGAATGCTGGGCGCCCAGCTGCCGTCCCGCCCCGGTCGCCATCCGCACCACCAGCGGGACCGAGAACTGCCCTCCGGACATGTGCCGCAGGGTGGCCGCGGTGTTGACCACCTGGTCGAGCGCCAGCAGGCTGAAGTTGACGGTCATGACCTCGACGATCGGGCGGAGCCCGCCCAGTGCGGCGCCGATCCCGACACCGACGAAACCCAGCTCCGACAGGGGTGTGTCGCGCACCCGCTCGGGTCCGAACTCCTCCAGCAGCCCTTTGGACGCGGCATAGGTGCCGCCGTAGCGGCCGACGTCCTCGCCCATCAGCACAACCCGCGGATCGTCGCGCAGCGCATCCCGGATCGCGTCGTGCACAGCGCTGCGATAGGTCGTCTTCATCGCGCCCCCTCCGGCAGCGGCGTGAGCACGTCACGCGCGAGATCGTCGACGTCTTCCCACGTTCCGGCCTCGGCGAACGCCACCGCGGCAGCGACCTCGGCTTCGGCCGCACCGTCGATCTCGGCGATCTCGGGCGGGGTCAGCACACCGTCGCTCAGGCAACGGTCGGTGAACAATCGGATCGGGTCGCGGGTGCGCCACTGCTCGACCTCGGCCTTGTCGCGATACAGCTCGGGGTCGAACATCGAGTGTGCCCGGAACCGGTAGGTGCGGAACTCCAGGAAGAACGGGCCGCCGGCGGTGCGGATGTGGTCGACCGCCTCGGAGGCCGCGTCGTGGCATGCCCCGACGTCCATCCCGTCGACGGGCACGGCGGGCACGTTGTAGGACGCCGCCTTGGCGGTCAGGTCGGTCTGGGACTGGGCGCGCTCGATGGCCGTGCCCATCGCGTACAGGTTGTTCTCACAGCAGAACAACACGGGCAGCCGCCACAGTGCCGCCATGTTCAGCGATTCGTGAAAGGCGCCTTCGGCGACCGCACCGTCACCGAAGTAGCAGGCCGTCACCCGGGGACGCCCGGCCACCGCGTCCGCGAGCCCGAGCCCCACCGCCAGCGGCAGCCCGCCGCCGACGATGGCGTTGCCGCCGTAGAACCGCCGGTCGGCGTCGAACAGGTGCATCGATCCGCCGCGGCCCCGTGAACAGCCCTCCTGCTTTCCGAACATCTCGGCCATGATCGACGTCATCGGTACACCACGGAGCAACGCGTGGGCGTGTTCGCGGTAGGTCGCCACGACCGCGTCGTCGGACCCGAGGGCGCGCAGCGATCCCGCGGCGACCGCCTCCTCCCCCACATAGAGGTGCAGGAAGCCACGAATCTTCGTCTCGCCGTAGAGTTCGGCGCACTTCTCCTCCATGCGGCGCACCCGGACCATGTCGGAGAGCAGGTCGTGGGCGCTCATGAGCGCACCGCCCCGGCGCGCTCGGAGCTCTCGATGGTGGAGGTGTCGCCCTCGGGCAGACCGAGTTCACGTGCTTTGAGCAACCGTCGCATGATCTTGCCGCTGCGGGTGTGCGGCAGCGCCTCGGCGAACTCGATCTGCTTGGGCGCCACCGCCGCACCGAGGCGTTTGCGGGCATGCCCGATCAGCGCCCGTCGCAGCTCCTCGTCGGGGACGTAGTCGTTCTTCAGCGTCACGAAGGCCTTGACCACCTCGCCCACCGTGGGATCCGGTATGCCGATGACCGCGGCCTCGGCCACCGCGGGGTGGTCGGTCAGCGCGTTCTCCACCTCGAACGGGCCGATCAGGTGCCCGGCCGACTTGATCACGTCGTCGGCTCGGCCGACGAACCAGAAGTACCCGTCGGCGTCGCGCTTGACCAGATCCCCGGACAGGTACAACCCGTCGGCGAAACTGTTTCGGTAGCGCTCCTGCTGGTCGAGGTAGCCCCGGAACATCGAGGGCCAGCCGGGTTTGAGCGCCAGCTCGCCGTCGACACCGGCTTCGGTGATCACCTCCACGGTGCCGTCGTCGCGGCGGTGCACCACGAACGCGTCGACGCCGGGCAGGGGCCGGCCCATCGAACCCGGCTTGATGGCGAAGGCCGGGGTGTTGGCGATCATGATGCCGCCGGTTTCGGTCTGCCACCAGTTGTCGTGGATGGGCAGGCCCAGCACCCGCTTGCCCCACCAGACCGCCTCGGCGTTGAGTGGTTCGCCGACACTGGCGATGAACCGCAGCTGGGGGAATCGGAACCGGGCGGCGAGGTCGGGCCCGGCCTTGATGAGCATCCGGATCGCGGTCGGCGCCGTGTACCACACGGTGACACCCTGGTCCTGCAGGATCCGGTACCAGCGTTCGGCGTCGAACTCCGCTTCGTCGACGATCGACGTGACCCCGTGCAGCAGCGGCGCGATGACACCGTAGGACATCCCGGTCACCCATCCGGGATCGGCGGTGCACCAGTAGATGTCGTCGGGATGCAGGTCGAGCGCGTAGAGCCCGGTGACGTAGTGCATGGTGACCGCGCCGTGGACGTGCAGTGCGCCTTTCGGGGTGCCCGTGGTGCCGCTGGTGAAGTGCAGCAGCGCCGGGTCCTCGGCCGCGGTGGGCTCGATCGGCGCATCCTCGCCGGCCGCCTCCATGCGTGGCCAGAACGCCAGCGTGCCGGCGGCCGGGTCGTCGGCGGTGTCGTCGATGATCAGCACATGCCGCAGGGACGGCACCCGGTCCCGGATCGCCGCGACCTTCTTGGCGTACAGCGCCCTGGTGGTGACCAGCACCTCGGCGTGCCCGAGCGCGAGCCGGGTGGCGACGGGTTCCGGCCCGAACGCGGCGAACAGCGGCGACACGACGCTACCGTTGCGCAACGCCCCGAGAATGGCGAAGTAGAGCTCCTGGCATCGGCTGGTGAGCGTGAACACCCGGTCGCCCTTGCCGACCCCCAGTTCGCGCAGCACGTTGGTGAATCGCCGTGCGGAACCGGCGAGTTCGGCGTAGCTGAGGTCGCGGACCACCAGGTCGGCTGCCGAGACGAAGCGAAGCGCGGTGTGGGAGGCCACCGGCCCGTCGGCGTGCCGGTCCACCGCGGCATAGCCGATGTTGCACCCGCCGTTCATGCCGGCGCACAGCTGCGGGGCGTCCTCCCACGTGAACGCCGCACGGGTGGTGTCGTATCCGGTGAAGTTCGGGGCCACCCGCCAGTCGGCCGCCGACTTGTCGATGACCGTCATGACCAGCCCCCCGACGTCTGGTCGGGCAGCACCCCGGCCCGCATCGCGGCACCGATGTTGGCCATCACCCGGTCGAGGAGGGCCTCGTAGGCCGACCCGTCGTCACGCAGCCCGCGATAGCCCCGACGACGCAGAAACGCGTCGAGCCGCCGGTCGATGGGCCAGGCCACATAGATGTCTCCGGCGAACTCCGAGGCCAGAAACTGCCATGCCACGTCGTCGAATCGACTGCGGGGCACGTCGACACTCTTGGTAGGCGCCACGATCACTCCTTCCGCGCACGCTGTGGGTTCCAGCGTCATCGACGCGGCCACCGCGAAATAGAGACGAAAGTCACAATTGCGGCGTGGGGGGTGCCGGGATCACAGCAGACGAGGTCAGTGCCGGCGGGCCACGATCACCGAGGCCCGGGCGTCCTGGGCCACCGCCGTGCCGACCGACCCCAGCAGCTTGCCGGTGAACCCGCCGCGGCCGTGGCTCCCGACCACGACCAGCTGTGCACGCTCCCCCTGGACCAGCAGCTGGCGGGCCGGATTCGCGAACCGGATGAGGTGCGAGACGCTGACGGCCGGGTAGCGCTCGCGCAGCTCGGCCAGGGATCGCCGCAGGATGGCCTCGGCCGCCTCGATCAACCCCGGGTCCCGCCGGCCCGTGGCAGGGGGTGCCTCGGTGTCGTGGCACACGTGCAGCGCCAACAGCTCCACACCCCGCCAGCAGGCCTCCTCGAAGGCGACAGCCGCCGCGAGTTTCGACGCGCGGGATCCGTCGATGCCCACCAGAACCGGACGGTGCGCCCGCCACGACGGCGCGGGGTCGTCGCGGACCACCCCGACCGGGCAGTGCGCGTGCTGAACCAGCCCGTGGGCGACCGGGCCCAGGTCCCGGCGGTGCTTGCCGCTGCGGCCGTGTCCGCCGACCACGATCAGCTCCGCCGTCCTGGACAACTCCGCCAACGCGGCGACCGGCCGCCCGTGCGGTTGGGCGACGCGCACCTCGCCGATTCCGTGGGCACCGCTGTCGGCGGCTTCCACGGCGCGAGTGACGATGTCGCCGGCGTCGGGTGGCCCGTTCACCCCGGGCGCGGAGTCGGCGACGACATGGGCCACGGTCAGCCCGGCGCGCCGGTACGTGGCCTCGTGGGCCGCCCAGCGCACGGCCAGCAGGGAAGAGTCCGATCCGTCGGTTCCCACCACCACCCCGGCGGCGGCATTGCGTTCGGGCATGTCGAGGCTCCTTGGTCCGGCCGGCCGATGCGCTGTCAGCGCTTGCGGATGCTGGCCTGCATCGTCGAGATGCGTTGCCGGGCCCGTTCGTCGGCGGCCCGCTGCTCGGCTGCGGTGACGATCATGGCGTCCGGTCCCGGGAACACCAACGCTTCGTGTCCGGTGTCCAGCCAGCGCACCACGTAGGGCGGCGAACCGTCGCCGGAGTGCACCTCGCAGATCAATCCCCGTCGATCCGGACCATCGACCGTGGCGCTGTTGATCACCAGCCAGTCACCGACTTCGGCCTTCATGACTGCCTTCTTTCTCCTCGGCTCACACCACCCGGTGGAAGCCGGCCCCCGCCGCGGTCGCACCCGACGCCGGGGACGCCGCGGGCTTCTCCGCCTCCGGCCGGGCCTGGGCCCGCCGCTTGATTCCGAGCAGGATGCCTCGGGTGACCAGTGCCCTGGCCGGGCCGATGAGCTCGGCGGCGATGCTGTCGACCGGGCGCCGAAGCGCCAGACGGGATCTGATCAGCAGCCGGCAACGGTCATCCCAGTGCGGATAGACGTGGAAGGACCACACCAGGTCCCACGGCAGTGCGGGCTGCCGTCCGCGCAGCACGATCGATTCACCGTCGACGATCCGGACGACGGTGAGTTCGACACCGTCGGCGAGCCCCAGCCAACCCCGGGGCACCAACCGGACCGTGTCGCCGGCGCCGAGGTGCTGCCACTCCGGATGGATGCGGTCCGCGTTGCGGTAGTGCAGCCCCAACGCGTTCTCCAGCTTCTCGAAGCTGTACAGGCCGCCGCGGTCCTGCCCCATCTGGACCAGCCATGACCACACCGCTGCGGCCCCGGCGTCGATCCACACCCCTTCGGTGGCCCGCAGGACCGGCGGTGCGATCAGGTCGTCGCCGGGCAGCTCACGGCTGGATTCGTCCTTGGTGGTTCCCCAGTCACGGAAGTAGCGCCGCGCCGCATACAGCACGGCCCCGGCTGCCAGTAGCTTCGCGGTGGTGTTCGCCATGGTCCTCAGCTTCGGCCCGGCGTCGGGGCAGCGCTAGGGCCGACGGGCACTCAACCGGGGACTTCGGTCCCTAGCCCGGACGCGCACCGAGGGTGATCCACCTCACAGCAGGGCCACACGTGCGGGTGGTCGCAGACATGACTTTCGGCTCTAGGACGGCGCACCGGACCTGGCTAGCGTCGAGCGCATGGGAAGGTACCGGCCGGTGCTGGCGGACGCGATGGCCCTCGTCGGCCTCGCGGCGCTGTACCGGGCCCGGTTGCGGCCGTGGATGTACGCCTGGGGCGCGACCGCGGACGACGTGGCCGCGACCCTGCCGGGCGACGAGTTGGTCGACGCGCACACCCCGCGAACCACCCGTGCGGTGACCGTCGACGCCCCGGTGTCCGATGTGTGGCGCTGGCTGGTCCAGATCGGCGAGGACCGCGGCGGTTTCTACAGCTACTCGCTGCTGGAACGCGCCGTCGGCGCCGATGTGCACAACGCCTCCACCATCCACCCCGAGTGGCAGCACCTGCGCGTCGGGGACACGGTGTGGCTGGCCCGGCGGTACGGGCAGCAGGCCCGCCAGGTCGTCGCGGCCGTGGAACCCGGCTCGCATCTGGTCCTGGTGCCCCCGCGCGACTTCGAGCGGCTGGCGCACGGTCAGAAGGCGACCGGAAGCTGGTCGTTCGTGCTGCACGGCGAAGCCGGCCGGACCCGGCTGCTCGCCCGGGGCAGCGGTGGCGCGGTCGGGCACTTCTGGTTCGACATCCCGCACTTCGTGATGGAGCAGAAGATGATGCGGGGCATCGCCCGGCGCGCTCAGTGGTCGCGCAGGCTGGCCTCGGTCGATGCGCTCGCGCGGCACCCCAGCGCGGGGCGGACCCGCCCCGGGCTCGTGGTGGTGCCCAGCACCTGATCAGCCGTGCACCACCAGCACCGGCCGGTGCGAGCGGTGCACCGCGGCCCGGGCGACACTTCCGAGCACGAGTTCGCGCACCGTCGAACGCCCGCGCGACCCGACCACCAGTGCGGCGGCGTCGTGCTCGTCGGCACATTCGATGAGCACGTCGGCGGTGACACGTGGCGGCGCGCCCAGGGCACGGGGCAGCGGCCGCGAGAGCAGCTGGGCCCCCGATGCGGCCGGGCCCACCGCCACCTCCTCGCCCTCGTCGTGCACGGCGGCCAGCAACAGTCTGCGCTCGCCGAAGAGCCGGCGCGCGGCGGCCGCCGCTGCCTCGGCGCCGTCCGTGCCGTCGTAGCCGACCACCACCGGACCGGCGGTCAGCGCGTCGAACTCGTTGGCCAACAGCGGGTTCGGTACCACGAGCACGGGCACCGTCGCATAGTGCACCACCAGGTCGGAGACGCTGCCCAACACGGCGTCGGCGCCGCCGAGACCCCGGCTGCCCACGATGACGACATCGGCGTGCAGTGTCTCTGCCAGCTGCGCCAGCCGCAGGCCGTCGGACCCCATCGTCCGGTTCACCAGCGGTTCGGCGTCCCATTCGGCCGCGGCGGCCAGCGCGACACCGGCCGCGGCGGTGGCCCGGGCCTCGCGCTCCCCTTCCCGCTCGATCAACTCGACGAGGTCGTCGACGCCGCGCGCGGTCGCGCGTAATCGGCGGCGCAGCCTGGCGCTGCCGAACGGCGGTGTCCAGACGTAGACCACCCAGGCGTGCGCACCCTCGAACAGCGCCGCCCCCGCAGTGATCGCCTCACCGGCCGAGTGCGAGCCGTCGTACCCGACCATGACGTTCGTCGGCATGCGTCCACGCTAGGCCGCCGGGGCCGGGCTGACCACGATTTCAGCTGGACACAGGGCGCATACTTGAGGCGATGACTGGACCTGAGCACCAGCCCCGAAAACCGGTGATCCTGACCGTCGACGACGATCCCGCGGTCTCCCGTGCCGTGGCCCGCGACCTACGCCGGCACTACGGGGAGAGGTTTCGCATCGTGCGCGCCGAGTCCGGCCCGGACGCGCTGGAGACCCTGCACGAGTTGAAGCTGCGCGGCGAGACGGTCGCGGTGTTCGTCGCCGACTACCGGATGCCGCAGATGAGCGGCATCGAGTTCCTCGAAGCGGCGATGGACGTCTTCCCGGCGGCCCGGCGGGTGCTGCTCACCGCCTACGCCGACACCCACGCCGCGATCGACGCCATCAACGTCGTCGACCTCGACCACTACCTGCTCAAGCCCTGGGATCCGCCGGAGGAGAAGCTCTATCCGGTCATCGACGCGCTGATCGAGGCGTGGCGGGCCGCCGGCGACCGCGCCATCCCGCACACGAAGATCATCGGTCACCCGTGGAACGCCCGGTCCTCGCAGGTGCGCGAGTTCCTCGCCCGGAACCGCCTCTACTACACGTGGTTCCGCTCCGACGAACCCAGGGGCGCCCAACTGCTGGAGGCGGCGGGGCTCGACGGTCTGACCCTGCCGGTGGTGATCACCGAGCAGGGCCAGACGCTGGTCGATCCGACCGACACCGAGTTGGCCGGCACCCTGGGGCTGACCACCACACCGGCGGGCGACTTCTACGACCTCGTCGTCGTCGGCGGCGGTCCGGCCGGACTGGCGGCCGCGGTGTACGGCGCGTCGGAGGGCCTCAAGACGGTGCTCATCGAGCGCACCGCCACCGGCGGCCAGGCCGGCCAGAGTTCACGGATCGAGAACTATCTGGGCTTCCCGGACGGATTGTCGGGGTCACAGCTGGCCGAACGGGCGCGCCGGCAGGCCGAGAAGTTCTCCGCCGAACTCATCATCGCCGCCGAGGTCACCGGGCTCGGGGTGGACGGCAGCGCCCGCACGGTGCACCTGTCCGACGGCCGCGCGATCGGCACCCGCGCCGTCATCCTGGCCATGGGCGTGGACTACCGCCAGCTGCCCGCCGAGGGCTGCGCGGATCTGACCGGCGCCGGGGTCTACTACGGGGCGACCACGTCGGTGGCCTCGGACTGCGACAACGACGAGGTCTACGTGATCGGCGGGGCCAACTCCGCCGGGCAGGCCGCCATGTACCTGGCCCGCACCGCGAAGTCGGTGACCATCGTGAGCCGGCGCACCCTCGAAGACTCCATGTCGCACTACCTGATCCAGCAGATCCGAGCCCAGGACAACATCAAGGAGATGCCCTACACCGTGGTGCACGCCGTCAAGGGGGACGGCCATCTGGAGCGGGTCTGCCTGGAGAACACCCGGACCGGCGACCGCGAGGAGTTCCACTGCGGCCGGATGTTCATCTTCATCGGCGCCGAGCCGCGCACCGACTGGCTCGACGGCGTGGTCGTCCGCGACGACCACGGGTTCATCGTGGCCGGACCCGATCTGCGCGACGTCAGCGGCTGGACGCTGGAGCGCCCGCCGCATCATCTGGAGTCCAGCGTGCCCGGGGTGTTCGTGGCCGGCGACGTCCGGGCCGAGTCGGCCAAACGGGTGGCCGCCGCCGTCGGTGAGGGCTCGATGGCCGTCATGCTGGTGCACCGCTACCTGGCCGAAACCTAGGGCGCGGGCCACCGCCATGGAACCCGCCGGGGAATGCGACATCGCCGAGCTGCGCTCGCTGTTCCTGTTCGAATCGCTCTCCGATGAGCAGGTCGACCGGTTGTGCCGCAACGGCTCCACCGTGCACGCCCCGGAAGGCCCGCTGGTGCGCGAGGGCGATCCGGCGACGTGCTTCTACGTCCTGCTCGACGGTGAGATCGCATTGTCGAAACGCTCGGGCGGGATCGACATCGAGACGGTCCGCACCACGCAGAAGGGCGCGTACTTCGGGGCCTGGTCGGCGTTCCTGGAGGAGCCGCAGGTCTACGAGACCTCGGCGCGGGCCACCCGCGCGGCCCGGATGTTCCTGATCGACGCCGACAGCCTGGGTGAGTTCCTGCGCACCGAGTTCCCGATGGCCTGCCACTTCCTGGTCGGGTCGACGTCGGGCCGGTTCCATCAGAACCGGATCGTGGGACCGCACGACCGGTTGCGCCAGCTCGCCCAGCTGACCGCGGGCCTGACCCATGAGCTCAACAATCCCGCGGCGGCGGCCCGGCGGGCCACCGCGGAACTGCGCACCCGGGTCGCCGGCCTGCGTCACAAGCTGGCGCTGCTCGCCGACGGTTCGATGAGCCCGGACGCGATGCGGGCCCTGGTCGACATCAGCGACCGGGCCACCGCCGGGCTGGCCGAACCGCGGGCGCTGACCCCGATGCAGAAGTCCGACCTCGAGGAGGCTCTCGGCGACTGGCTCGACAGCCACGACGTCGGCGGCGCCTGGGACCTCGCACCGGTGTTCGCCGAGGCCGTGCTGGACACCGGCTGGCTCGACGGGGTCGCCGCGGCGATGGCCGACACCGGCGGACACCTGGAGAACGCGGCCCACTGGCTGAGCCATTCGATCGAGACCGAGCTGTTGATCACCGAGATCTCCGCAGCCACCGAGCGGGTGTCCGCACTGGTCGGTCAGGCCAAGCAGTATTCCCAGCTCGACCGCGCCCCCTACGACAGCGCCGACGTCCGCACCCTGCTGACCGACACCCTGGCCATGCTGTCGCACACCATCGGGCCGGACATCACCGTCGTCACCGATTTCGACCCGGCCGTGCCGCCACTGCCCTGCTACCCCGCCGAGCTGAACCAGGTCTGGACCAACCTGATCGACAACGCCGTGAGCGCCCTGCGCTCGACCGGCCGGTCCGGCGGCACGCTCACCGTGCGCGTCTGTGTGCAGGGCGAATGCGCCCGGGTCGAGGTGTGCGACGACGGTCCCGGCGTGCCCGCCGGCCTCGAACAACGGATCTTCGACCCGTTCTTCACCACCAAGCCGGTCGGCGAGGGCACCGGGCTGGGGCTCGATTTCGCCGCCCGCACGATCGACAAGCACGGCGGCAGCCTGTGGGTGGAATCCAGACCCGGCGATACGCGTTTCATCTCTCTACTGCCTCTGCACGCCCCGAGCTGACGGTTGGAAGGATCTCCATGGGTGAGAAGTGCCTACCCGACGAGCTGCGCACCCTGTTCCTGTTCGAGGCGCTGACCGACGCCCAGCTGCAGACGCTGTGCGAGCACGGCCACATCGCCACCTTCGAACCGGGACCCATCCATGTCGAGGGTGAACCCGCCACCTGCTTCTACGTGCTGATCGACGGTGAACTGGTGATGTCGAAACGCTCCGGCGGGGTCGACATCGAGACCAACCGGACCTCGCAGCGCGGGGTGTACTGCGGCGCGTGGTCGGCCTACATCCCCGGTGAGGAGCACGTCTATCAGGCCTCGGTGCGGGTGACCCGGCCGTCGCGGTTCTTCGTGCTCGACGCCGACGCGTTCAGCCGGTTCATGCAGGACGAGTTCCCGATGGCGGTGCACCTGCTCGAAGGGCACATGGTGGGCGGCATGCGGCAGCGTCAGATCCTCGGGCAGCGGGAGAAGCTGCTGGCACTGGGCCAGCTGTCGGCCGGGCTGACCCACCAGCTCAACAACCCCGCCGGGGCGACCGCCCGCGCGGTCGCCGACCTGCGCGAGGGCGTCGGCAAGATGCGTCACAAACTGGCGATGCTGGCCGACGGAAAGTTCACCCCGGCGGCGCTGAAGGTGCTGGTGAGCATCCAGGACGAGGTCGCCGAGCAGGTGGCCAAGTCGACATCCCAGGAGCTCTCGGCGCTGGAGACCTCCGATCGGGAGGACCAGATCGGCGACTGGCTCGAAGCCCACGGGATCGCCAGCGCCTGGGACTACGCCCCCACCTTCGTCGAGGCCGGCCTGGATGTGGACTGGCTGGAACGGGTCGAGGCCGCCATCGACGACGTCGACTGTTCGGCGACCCTGCCCGGGGCGATCGGCTGGTTGAAGTACACCATCGACAACGAGTTGCTGATGAACCAGATCGCCGAGGCGAGCAAGCGGATCTCGGCGCTGCTGGCCGGCGCCAAGCAGTACTCGCAGATGGACCGCGCCGAATACCAGAGCGCCAACGTGCACGAGCTGCTCTACAGCACCGTCAAGACGATCTTCGGCGACAAGGTGGGTAAGGACAAGCCGGTCGAGCTGGTCTGGGACAAGGACACGACGCTGCCCGAGCTGCTGTGCTATCCCGGCGATCTCAACCAGGTGTGGACCAACATCATCGACAACGCGATCCAGGCCATGGACGGCCGGGGCACGCTGAGCATCCGGACCATGCGCGAGAACGAGGACATGATCCGGGTGGAGATCGGCGACACCGGGCCGGGCATCCCCGACGACATCGCCGAGCGGATCTTCACCCCGTTCTTCACCACCAAACCGTTCGGCGAGGGCACCGGCCTGGGGCTGGATCTGGCCTGGCAGATCGTGGTCAAGAAGCACCACGGGAACCTGTCGGTGCAGTCGCGGCCCGGTGACACCCGGTTCATCGTCTGCCTGCCGCTGCAGGCCCCGGCTCCCGACGGGCCCGGAGAATAGCGGCCACCCCAACGTGGGTACACCCGTGCCTGACGCCGTCCCCCAACCGGAAGGAACCCCAGTGACGACACCCGAGAGCGTCTCCCTCAAGCCCGCGCTCGGCCGCTTCGGGGTGTGGACCGGCGGGCCGGTCACCCCAGAGCAGGCGGTGGAGGTCGAGCGCCTGGGCTACGGCACCGTGTGGGTGGGCGCATCGCCGGCCGCCGACCTGGCCTTCGTCGAGCCGATTCTGGAGAAGACCGAGAGCCTGCAGGTCGCCACGGGCATCGTCAACATCTGGACCGCCGACGCCGGAGAGGTCGCCGAGTCCTACCACCGCATCGAGGCCGCCTTCCCGGGGCGGTTCTTGCTCGGGGTCGGCGTCGGGCACCCCGAGCACACCCAGGAGTACCGCAAGCCCTACGAGGCGCTGGTCAGCTATCTGGATGCGCTCGACGCGGCCACCGTGCCGACCAGCCGCCGGGTGGTCGCCGCGCTGGGCCCCAAGGTGATGCACCTGGCGGCGCAGCGCAGCGCCGGGGCCCATCCCTACCTGACCACCCCGGTGCACACCGGCCAGTCGCGCGAACTGCTCGGCCCGACGGTGCTGCTGGCGCCCGAACACAAGGTGGTGCTCACCGACGATGCGGCCAAGGCCCGCGAGATCGGCCGCGAAACCGTGGACTTCTATCTGGGTCTGTCGAACTACGTCAACAACTGGAAGCGACTCGGGTTCACCGAGGACGACCTGGAACACCCGGGCAGCGACCGGTTCATCGACGCGGTGGTGGCCTACGGATCGCCCGAGAGCATCGCCGCGCGGCTGAGCGAGCACCTGGCCGCCGGCGCCGACCACGTCGCGGTGCAGGTGCTGGGCGGGCCCAACGAGTTCCTGTCGACGCTCGAGGAGCTGGCCGGCCCGCTGGGGTTGTCGAGCTGACGCACGGCCGCATTAGTCTTTCGGGCTATGCGGTTGCTCGTCACCGGGGGCGCGGGTTTCATCGGCGCGAACTTCGTCCATGCCGTGGTGCGGGACGCGCGCGCGTCGGTGACGGTGCTCGATTCGCTGACCTACGCCGGCAGCCGTGAGTCGCTGCGTCCCGTCGAGGACGACATCAGGCTGGTCGAGGGTGACGTCACCGACACCGCCCTGGTGACCAAGCTCGTCGCCGAGTCGGACGCCGTGGCGCACTTCGCCGCCGAGACCCACGTCGACAACGCGATCGCCGACCCGCAGCCGTTCCTGCACTCCAACGTGATCGGGACCTTCACCGTGCTCGAGGCGGTGCGCAGCCACGGGGTCCGGCTGCACCATGTGTCGACCGACGAGGTCTACGGCGACCTGCCGCTCGGCACCCCCACCCGGTTCACCGAGTCGACCCCGTACAACCCGTCGAGCCCGTACTCGTCGACCAAGGCGGCGGCCGATCTGCTGGTGCGGGCGTGGGTGCGCTCCTACGGTGTGCGCGCGACGATCTCGAACTGCTCGAACAACTACGGGCCCTACCAGCATGTCGAGAAGTTCATCCCGCGCCAGATCACCAACATCCTGACCGGCCGGCGTCCCAAGCTGTACGGACAGGGCGCCAACGTCCGGGACTGGATCCATGTCGAGGACCACAACAGCGCCGTCTGGCGCATTCTGTGCGACGGCCGGATCGGGCGCACGTACCTCATCGGCGCCGAGGGCGAGCGTGACAATCTCACGGTCATGCGCACGATCCTTCGGCTGATGGGCCACTCCCCCGACGACTTCGACTACGTCGGCGATCGGGCCGGTCATGATCTGCGCTACGCGATCGACCCGGCCGTGCTCTACGACGAGCTGAGCTGGCGCCCCGCGCACACCGACTTCGAGGAGGGCCTGCGGGCCACCATCGACTGGTACGAGGCCAACGAGTCGTGGTGGTCGCCGTTGAAGAACGCCGTCGAAGCGGCCTATCAGGAGCGCGGCCAGTGACCGTCCGCGAGCTGGCGGTGCCCGGCGCGTGGGAGATCAGCCCGCAGCTGCACGCAGACTCCCGCGGCATGTTCTTCGAGTGGTTCACCGAATCAGGATTCAGGGAGTTCGCCGGCCACTCGTTCACCCTGGCCCAGGCCAACTGCTCGGTGTCGGCCGCCGGGGTGCTGCGCGGGCTGCACTTCGCCGAGCTGCCGCCCGGCCAGGCCAAGTACGTGACCTGCGTGCGCGGCGCGGTCTTCGACGTCGCGGTCGACATCCGCGTGGGCTCACCGACTTTCGGGCGATGGGACTCAGTTCTGCTCGACGACCGCAGCCGGCGCACGCTCTATCTGTCCGAAGGCCTGGCACACGGATTCCTCGCTCTCGAGGAATCCTCCACGGTGATGTACCTGTGCTCGCAGCCCTACACGCCGGCACGGGAGCACACGATCCTGGCGACCGACCCGGCGATCGGTGTCCAGTGGCCCATCGAACATCACCTGTCGCTGTCCGACCGGGATGCCGCCGCGCCGACCCTCGCCGAAGTCGAGGCCAGCGGAGCGCTTCCGACCTGGGCGGACAGCTGCGCCTTCCTCGAGGAGCTGCGCGACCGCATCGGCTGAGCGCTCCCCCGCCGGCGGCCAGGGGAGCCCCTTGCCATCGCCGAGGACCCATTACTAGGATATCCAAGTATCGACGCGGCGGAAGGCTCAGCATGACCACTCGTATCCCCCATTTCATCGACGGCAAGCGCACCGAGCTGCAGTCCACCCGGACCGCCGATGTGCTCAACCCCAGCACCGGCCAGGTTCAGTCCGAGGTCGTGCTCGCCAGCGCTGCGGACGTCGACGCCGCGGTGGCCTCGGCGGCCAAGGCGCAGAAGGAATGGGCCGCCTGGAACCCGCAGCGCCGCGCCCGCGTGATGATGAAGTTCATCGAACTCGTCAACGCCAACGTCGACGAACTCGCCGAACTGCTGTCCCTCGAGCACGGCAAGACCATCCCGGACTCCAAGGGCGACATCCAGCGCGGCATCGAGGTCATCGAGTTCGCGATCGGCATTCCGCACCTGCTCAAGGGCGAGTACACCGAGGGCGCGGGCACCGGAATCGACGTCTACTCGCTGCGCCAGCCCCTCGGTGTCGTCGCCGGCATCACGCCGTTCAACTTCCCGGCGATGATCCCGCTGTGGAAGGCCGGCCCGGCGCTGGCATGCGGTAACGCATTCATCCTCAAGCCCTCCGAGCGCGACCCCTCGGTCCCCGTCCGGCTGGCCGAACTGTTCCTCGAGGCGGGTCTGCCGGCCGGGGTGTTCCAGGTGGTCCAGGGTGACAAGGAGGCCGTCGACGCGATCCTCACCCATCCCGACGTCCAGGCTGTCGGCTTCGTCGGCAGCTCCGACATCGCGCAGTACATCTACTCCACCGCCGCGGCCAACGGGAAGCGTTCGCAATGCTTCGGCGGCGCCAAGAACCACATGATCGTCATGCCCGACGCCGACCTGGACCAGGCGGTCGACGCCCTGATCGGTGCGGGCTACGGCAGTGCCGGTGAGCGCTGCATGGCGATCAGCGTCGCGGTGCCGGTGGGCGAGGAAACCGCGAACCGGCTGCGCAACAGGCTCGTCGAACGCATCAACCAGCTGCGGGTCGGGCACAGCCTGGACCCCAAGGCCGACTACGGCCCGCTGGTCACCGGCGCGGCCCTGGAACGGGTGCGCAACTACATCGCCCAGGGCGTGGCGGCCGGCGCCGACCTCGTCGTCGACGGTCGCGAGCGGGCGTCTGACGAGATGACGTTCGACGACGCCGACCTGTCGGGTGGCTACTTCATCGGACCGACCCTGTTCGACCACGTCACCACCGACATGTCGATCTACACCGACGAGATCTTCGGCCCGGTGCTGTGCATCGTGCGCGCCACCGATTACGAAGACGCGCTGCGGCTTCCGACCGAGCACGAGTACGGAAACGGCGTGGCCATGTTCACCCGCGACGGTGACGCCGCCCGCGACTTCGTCTCGCGCGTGCAGGTCGGCATGGTCGGAGTGAACGTGCCGATCCCGGTGCCGGTGGCCTACCACAGCTTCGGCGGCTGGAAGCGGTCCGGGTTCGGCGACCTCAACCAGCACGGACCCGCGTCGATCCAGTTCTACACCAAGGTCAAGACCGTGACCTCGCGGTGGCCCTCGGGCATCAAGGACGGTGCCGAGTTCGTCATCCCGACCATGAAGTAGAGCCGACACACCGTCATGGACTACTTCGGCCTCGATGAGGACGAACGCGTGATCGCCGAGACGGCAGCCGCGTTCGCCGACAAGCGGTTGGCTCCGTATGCGCTGGAATGGGACGAGACGCACCACTTTCCCATTGACGCACTGCGCGAGGCGGCCGAACTCGGGATGGCGGCGATCTACTGCCATGAGGATGTCGGTGGCAGCGGCCTGCGCCGCATCGACGCAGTCCGCATCTTCGAGAAACTGGCCACCGCCGACCCCACCGTGGCCGCGTTCCTGTCGATCCACAACATGTGCGCATGGATGGTCGACTCGTTCGGCACACCGGAACAACGCAAGACCTGGGTGCCCCGGCTGGCCTCGATGGACGCCGTTGCCAGCTACTGCCTGACTGAGCCGGGCGCCGGGTCCGACGCCAGCGCGCTGCGCACCAAGGCGGTGCGGTCCGGGGACGACTACATCCTCGACGGGGTCAAGCAGTTCATCTCCGGGGCAGGCTCGTCCGATGTCTACCTCGTCATGGCGCGCACCGGAAGCGAAGGGCCACGGGGTATTTCGGCTTTCCTCGTCGAAAAGGGCAATCCAGGGCTGAGTTTCGGCACCGACGAGCAGAAGATGGGCTGGAACGCCCAACCCACCAAGCAGGTCATCCTGGAGGGCGCCCGGGTGCCCGCCGAGGCCATGCTGGGCGGCGCCGACGGCGAGGGCACCGGCTTCGGGATCGCGATGAACGGTCTCAACGGTGGGCGGATCAACATCGCCGCCTGCTCGCTGGGAGGCGCCGCGGCGGCCCACCACAAGGCGGCCGCCTACCTCGCCGACCGCCACGCCTTCGGTGGACCGTTGCTGGACGAACCGACGGTGCGGTTCACGCTGGCCGACATGGCGACCGCGCTGGAGACCTCGCGCATGATGCTGTGGCGGGCGGCCCGCGCGCTCGACGACAACCACCCCGACAAGGTCGAGTTGTGCGCGATGGCCAAGCTCTACGTCACCGACGCCTGCTTCGAGGTCGCCGATCAGGCACTGCAGTTGCACGGCGGGTACGGCTATCTGCGGGAGTACGGGCTGGAGAAGATCGTCCGGGATCTGCGGGTGCACCGCATCCTGGAGGGAACCAACGAAATCATGCGGGTGGTCATCGGGCGCGCAGGCGCCGCCCGGGCACGCGCGTCGTAACGAAGCGACGGGAGAACAGATGACGACGATCGCCTTCCTGGGGCTGGGCAACATGGGCGGCCCGATGGCCTCGAACCTGGTTTCGGCCGGGCACACCGTGCACGGCTTCGACCCGGTCGAAGCCCTCCGGGAGACCGCCGCAGCCAACGGCGCCACGGTCTTCGACACCGGCGCGGCCGCGGTCGCCGACGCCGACGTGGTGATCACGTCTCTGCCCAACGGCGAGATCGTCAAGAGCGTGTACGCCGACGTGCTGCCCGCGGCGAAATCGGGCGCGCTGCTGATCGACACCTCCACGATCTCCGTCGACGACGCCCGCACCATCAATGCCCAGGCCGGCGAACGCGGTCTGGCGCAGATCGACGCTCCGGTCTCCGGCGGGATCAAGGGCGCCACCGCGGGAACCCTGGCGTTCATGGTGGGTGGCGACGAGTCGGCGTTCGAACGGGCCCGGCCGGTGCTGGACCCCATGGCGGGCAAGATGATCCACTGTGGCGCATCGGGTGCGGGTCAGGCCGCCAAGCTGTGCAACAACATGGTGCTGGCGGTACAGCAGATCGCCATCGGTGAGGCGTTCGTGCTGGCCGAGAAGCTCGGGCTGCCGGCGCAGTCGCTGTTCGACGTCATCACCGGGGCGACCGGCAACTGCTGGGCGGTGCACACCAACTGCCCGGTGCCCGGACCCGTCCCGACCTCACCGGCCAACAACGACTTCAAACCCGGCTTCGCCACTGCGCTGATGAACAAGGACCTCGGACTGGCCATGGCCGCGGTGACGTCGGCGGGCTCGTCGGCGCCACTGGGTACTCACGCCGCCGAGATCTACGCCGAGTTCGCCCAGGAGCACGGCGGCAAGGACTTCAGCGCGATCATCGAGATGCTGCGCGGCTGAGGTCAGGCGGCCGACGGGCGGCGCGATTCCTGCCACCTGTCGTGCACGGACCGGCAGTCGGCCACCCGCATCGGGGCAGCGGCGGTGCTGTCGGAGTCGATCAGCACGCTCGCCACCCCCGCCGCGGTGGCCATGCGCTGGTTCGCCGGCGACCCCGCGAACGCGAGCGAATCCGACGCCGAGACACCGAGCTCGGTGAGCGCGGCCGGGTAGCGGCCCTCCGGCGGTGCATCGTCGGCGGTGACGACCGCACCGACGACACCCTCCCCGACCAGCTGCCGCACCAGCGGTTCGACCCACGCGTGGCTGCCGCCGGAGACGATGCCGATGGCGATACCCGCACCGAAGGCTTCGGTGATCAGCTCGACCAGCCCGTCGCGGGCCGCGATGTCGGCGTCGAGGATGGTCTCCCCGAGGATCATCTCCTTCGTCGAGCAGATCTCGTCGACCAGCAGTTCGGCGAGCACATCGCATTCGGAGCTGATCCCGCGCTTGCGCAGTTCGGCGGCGACCCGGCGCCGCTCGTCGCTGAGCGCCAGCAGCTGCCGGTACCGCGCCTCCGACCAGTCGAAGCCGAGGTTGAGCTCGGCGAACGCGGCGTTGAACGCCGGGCGGTGTCCGTCGTTCTCGATGTCGGCGAGCGCGTCGAGATCGAAGATCAGCGCGCGCAACGGGTGCACTCTGGTTTCGCCGGGCTGAGGCCAATCCCACCAGAATCGACCGGCTCGCCAAGCTCTCTGCGGTGTGGGCTGCACGATCACATCGTGGCGCAGATCACATCGCCGGCGCCTCCCCCATGTGGGGGATTCCCGGCGCCAAGTTGCCCTCCGATGGGCATTACCCCCGCATAAGCTGGCGTCATGGGTTGCGCCCCGCCGGTTCGGATCGTCCTGGTCGACGACCACGAGATGGTCATCGAGGGGCTCAAGGCGATGCTGGCGTCCTTCGACAGCCGGGTGACCGTGGTCGGCCAGGCCGTCGGCGCCGACCGGGTGATCGGCGTGGTCAGCGACCTCGATCCCGACATCGTGCTCTGCGACGTCCGGATGCAGGGGTCCAGCGGCCTGGACGTGTGCCAGCAGCTGCGGGAACGCGACCCGCAGCGCAAGGTGGTGATGCTGTCGGTCTACGACGACGAGCAGTACCTGTTCCAGGCGCTGCGGGTGGGCGCCGCCGGCTACCTGCTCAAGAGCATCAGCAGCGAGGAGCTGGTGCGCCAACTGGAGTTCGTGCACAGCGGCGAGACCGCCATCGACCCCGGAATGGCGGCCCGGGCGGTCGACACCGCGGCCCGCATCCAGCGCGCCGAATTCTGGCCCGGCGCCCGCCAGGGTCTGACCCAGCGGGAGAGCGAGATCCTGGCGCTGGTGGTCAACGGGCTGTCCAACCGTGCCATCGCCGCCAAGCTGGTGATCGGCGATGAGACCGTCAAGACCCATCTGAGCTCGATCTACCGCAAGCTGGGGGTCAGCGACCGCACCGGCGCCGTGGCCACCGCCTTGCGTGAGGGCATCTACCAGTGACGCGTCGCCCGCTGCTGGCCGCCGACCGCGAGTTGGCGCTGTTGCGTGAACTGATCCGGGCCGCCTCCAGCGGTCCGGGGGTCGAGCCGCTGGCCGCGGCGGCCGCCCGGATCATCACCGCGGCCACCGACAGCGACGTGTGCTTCGTGCACGTCCTCGACGACACCGAGCGGTCGTTGACGCTGGCCGGGGCGACACCGCCGTTCGACGCCGAGGTCGGCAAGATCAGGCTGCCGCTGGGCCAGGGCATCTCGGGTTGGGTGGCCAGCAATCGCGAGCCGGTGGTGATCCGCAGCGACAAGGAGTCCGACCCGCGGTATCTGCCGTTCCAGTCCCTGCGCGGCCGCGACTTCACCTCGATGGTGTCGGTGCCGATGGAGACCGATCCCGGTGGGCTGGTCGGGGTGCTCAACGTGCACACCGTCGCCGAGCGCGAGTTCGGCGAGCGGGACGTGGAGTTGCTGCTGGTCATCGGCCGGCTGATCGCCGGCGCCATGCACCAGGCGCGGCTGCACCGTCAGCTGGTGGCCCGCGAGCGCGCCCACGAGAACTTCGTGGAACAGGTGATCGAGGCCCAGGAGCTCGAACGGCGCCGGCTGGCCGGCGACATCCACGACGGCATCTCCCAGCGCCTGGTCACCTTGGCCTACCGGCTCGACGCGGCGTCCCAGGCCGCCAAGTCGCCGGATTCGGCCGACGACCGCTCGGCGCTGACCGAGCAACTCGACCGGGCCCGCGAGCTGGCCCAGTTGACCCTGCAGGAGGCCAGGGCCGCGATCAGCGGGCTGCGTCCCCCGGTGCTCGACGATCTCGGGCTCTCCGGCGGGCTGGCCAGCCTGGCCCGGTCCATTCCGCAGGTCGCGGTGGACACCGACCTCGCCGACATCCGGCTGGCCGACCACATCGAGCTGGCGCTCTACCGCATCGCCCAGGAGTGCCTGCAGAACGTCGTCAAACACGCCCGCGCCGACAGCGCACGGCTGACCTTCGCGGTGGACGCCGGTGAGCACGGCGAGGTCGCCCGGCTCGAGATCGTCGACGACGGGATCGGTTTCGACACGCTGGAACATCCACTGGGCAGCGACGAGATGGGCGGCTACGGGTTGCTGTCGATGGCCGAGCGCGCCGAGATCGTCGGCGGCCGGCTCAACATCCGGTCACGGCCGGGGTCCGGCACGGCGGTCACCGCGCTGATCCCGGTGCCCACGCCCCAGTGAACGCGAACGTGCATTCCCTGTCGGCGATCGACG
>JAXHTL010000129.1:0-14166 GCA_034190095.1 Actinomycetota bacterium | reverse complement strand
GGTCACCCGGGAACCGGTGAATCCCACCAGGAACACCGCGCCCAGCACACCGAACAGCGCGACGAACGCCGGCAGCAGCATCGCCTGGGACATCGCGGCGGCGAAGGGTTCGTGCAGGAACTCCGGCAGCAGCGTGGCCGACCCTTCGCCGCGCGGAGTGGCGTCGGCGGCCCCCGGTATCTCCGCGGACAGCCGCGAGGCCATGAAGGCCGCCATCCCGGCGCTGCCGAGGACCGAGCCCACCTGACGGTTGGTGTTGTAGACCCCGGAACCGGCCCCGGCCAGGTGCGGGGGCAGGTTCCTGGTGGCCGTGGCGGCCAGCGGCGACCAGATGAACGCCATGCCCACCCCCATGGCCGTGAGGGGCAGCAGCAGCCGCCAGATCGGGGTCGTCGGCGTCATCTCGATCGAGAGCCAGGTCAGCCCGATCGCGATCACCGAGAAGCCGAATCCGACGATCGGCCGCGGGTGCGAGCGGTCGACGATCCTGCCGACCACCGGCGCCAGGACACCGGTGGCGACGGCCATCGGCGCGGTCAGCAACGCCGCCCGGGTCGGTGTGAGCCCGCACACCGATTGGGCGTAGAACATCAACGGCAGGAACATCGACGTGGCGACGAACCCGATGGTCGCCACCCCGAGATTGGACAGCGAGAAGTCGCGGTCGCTGAAGATGATCAGCGGGATCAGCGGTTCGCCGGTGTGGACCGACTGCCAGTACACGAATGCCGCCAGGATCACGGCACCGACGGCGATGGTCGCCCAGATCCACAACGGCCACCCGAACGCCTGCCCCTCCTGCAACGCGAACACGATGAGGAACAGGCCGACACCGGACAGCACCACTCCGGGCAGATCGAAGTGGTGGGTCACCCTCGACAGGGACGGCACCATCCGGACCGCCAGCACCAGGCCCACGAGTCCGACCGGCACGTTGACGAAGAAAATCCACTGCCAGCCCAGGTGATCGACCAGGACGCCGCCCGCCAGCGGGCCGACCAGGGTGGCCACCCCCGCGGTGGCGCCCCAGACGCTCATCGCCACACCGCGCCGGTGGGCGGGGAAGATCCGGGTGATCACCGACAGGGTCTGCGGCGTCAGCAGCGCGGCGCCGATGCCCTGCACCACCCGGGCGGCGATCAGCACGCCGATGGTGTCGGAGAACCCGCACCACAACGAGGCCGCGGTGAACACCGCCAGGCCCACCAGGTAGACGTTCTTGGGCCCGTAGCGGTCGCCGAGTCGTCCCGACACCAGCAGCGGCACCGCATAGGCCAGCAGGTAGGCGCTGGTCACCCAGATCACGGCGTCGTAGTCGGCTCCCAGGTTCGCCATGATCGACGGATTGGCGACCGCCACGATCGTCGCGTCGACCAGGATCATGAAGAAGCCGATGAGCAGCGCCCACAGCGCCTGCCAGGGGTTGGCGGCCCGGGCATGCGGCGGCTGTGTGGTGAACGAGGTCGAAGGCACGGGTGTCGGAGACGTTCCAGCTAGAGGTCGAAGTGCGCAGCGCACGGAGTGAATCGGTTCGGCCCGACGCTACGGATCGGCGGGTATCGCGACAAGTCCGCCGCTCGGCGCCGCTGCCCCTAGGCCGGCTCGGTCACAGCCCGGCCGGCGGAGCCGGGACGCGCGGCGTTCTTGTGCGCGCCGGTCGTCACCAGAGCCAGCAGTGCGACGAACACACCGGAGAACATCACCACCGCCATCGCGAACTCGTCGTTGCCGAGTACGCCCACCACAGGGGCGATCGCCGCACCGAGCCCGAACTGGGCCGCACCGAGCAGCGCGGCGGCGGTGCCCGCGGCGTCCGGGTGACGCGAGAGGGCCACGGCGGGTGCGTTGGGGATCACCAGACCCATGGCGCCCAGGATCGCCCAGACCGGGACCACGAATCCGACCAGACCGCCCACGCCGGCGGTCGCCAGCCCGACGAACACCGCTCCGGAGACCGACGCCGCGAACAGGGCCCACACCATGATCCGTTGCGGGGAGAAGCGGGCCAGCAGCACGACGTTGAACTGGGTGGAGGCGATCAACGCGACCGCCCCGGCCCCGAACACGAGCGCGAAGGTGCCCTGGCTGAGCCCGTAACGGCCCTGCAGCACGAACGACGCCCCGGAGATGTAGGCGAACAGCCCGGACATCCCCAACCCGGCGACCAGCACCAGGATCACGAACCGGACATCCCGGACCAGCAGCAGGTAGGTCGACACGATGCCCCCCACCTTGAGCGGCCGCCGGTGATCCACGGGCAACGTCTCCGGCAGTGCCAGCACGGCCATCACCAGCAGCGCACCGGCGAGCACCACCAGCGTGGCGAAGACCCAGTGCCACGACGCGTGCACCAGGACCGCCGCGCCCAGCGAGGGGGCGACGACCGGTGCGACGCCGAGCACCAGCATCAGGCGCGACATCACCGTGGCGGCGACGGAATCGCTGAACAGGTCACCGACCACCGCGATCGCGACCACCATCGCCGCTGCCGCGCCCACGCCCTGCAGTCCGCGGGCGATGCCGAGCACCGTGATGTTCGTGGCGAACAGACACAGCAGCGAGGCCGCCATGTGCAGCACGATGCCGCCCACCAGCGGTTTGCGCCGGCCCAGCGAGTCCGACAGCGGGCCCACGACCAGCTGGCCCAGCGCCAGCCCGGCCAGCGTGCCGGTGAGGGTCAGCTGGGCCACCGAGGACGTCACCGACAGCTCGTCGGCGATCTTCGGCAGCGCCGGAAGGTACATGTCGATGGTGAGCGGTCCGAGGGCGACGAGCAGGCCGAGGACGATGATCATCCGGGTGCGGCTCGGCGGAACCGTACGGTCGGTGTGAGGCTGCCTTTCGTCCACGTCCCGGGATGGTGCCATGAATATGGTTAGCGCCGCTTCCCAATTTTTTGTTCCTCATGCCGCAGTGACGACTGTCACCTCGGGCATGCGTTCGGCACCGGACGCCGTCCCCGTTCGTTACCGGCTCTGGACCGGCGTATACCAGGGAATCGGCTGGACAGCCGCTAACCTGGTGGAACCGCGCCGAGAAAGGGGCCCGCCGATGAGTGCCCGATCACGCGCCGCCCGTCAGGCGCCGGAAATGAGCCCGGAGGATCCCGGCGCCGCGGCCAAGGTTCTCTCCCAGATCATCGAGCGCGGGTCGCGCGCGCAGGGACCGGCGGTCAAGGCCTACGTGGCGCGGCTGCGCGACGCCGACCCCGGCGCCGGGCCGGCCGACATCATCAAGAAGCTGGACGCCCGCTACCGGGCCGCCGCGATGGCCAGCGGGGCCGCGGTCGGTTCCACCGCGGCGTTCCCCGGCATCGGCACGCTGGTCGCGATGTCGGCGGTGGCCGGCGAGACCGTGGTCTTCCTCGAGGCGACCGCGGTGTACGTGCTCGCCGTCGCCGAGGTGCACGGCATCCCCGCCGACCATCGCGAACGGCGCCGCGCCCTGGTGCTGGCCGTCCTCGTCGGCGAGGACAGCCGACGTGCGGTCGCGGATCTGATCGGTTCCGGTCGCATCAGCGGGGCCTGGTTGTCCGACGGTGCGGCGACGCTGCCGCTGCCGGCGCTGGCACAGCTGAACTCACGGCTGGTGCGGTACTTCGTCAAGCGCTACACGCTGCGCCGCGGTGTGATCGCGTTCGGCAAGGTTCTTCCGGTCGGGGTGGGTGCGGTTGTCGGCGGTGTGGGTAACCGGTTGATGGCCAAGAAGATCGTCGCCAACGCCCACCTGGCTTTCGGCGAGCCGCCGAAGCGATGGCCTTCGAGGCTGCACGTGCTGCCGCTGCCACGCCGCTAGCTGCCGTTCGTCGCGCGCGTTCACCCGTTCGTCGCCGTGCGTTCAACCGCTCGGCCGAGTCGGTCGCCCGAGCGTGGCGACCATAACGACGTTGCCTGGTCCGGCCGGCGGCAGAAGCGCTAGCCTTTATGTGGCGGATACGTGGGACAACCGCACACCGGGTTGAAAAGGGGTGGCCGGCCGCTGCTGGGCGCTGGCCCGAAGCGAAGAATTGAGGCGAAGAGCAGCCGTGAGTTCACCTTCACCATTCGGTCAGAACGAGTGGTTGGTCGAAGAGATGTATCGCAAGTTCCGCGAGGACCCCTCGTCGGTAGACCCGAGCTGGCATGAGTTTCTCGTCGACTACTCCCCCGAGCCCACCGACACCGCGCCCGGGAACGGCAAGGCCACAGCGGCCCGGGGCTCGGCTCCGGCTTCTCCGCCCGAACCAGCGCCCGCTCCCGCATCCACGTCCACCGGCAGCAGCAACGGCGCCGCGAAGGCGGCGGACTCCGGGCAGACCACGAGCGACAAGCCCGAATCCAAGCCGGAAGCCAAGAGCGCGCCCAAATCGGAGGCCAAGTCTCAGCCCAAGTCCGAGGCGAAGTCCCAGCCCAAACCGGAGCCCAAGAGTCAGCCCAAGGCGCCGGCCAAGGCCGAGTCCGCTCCGGCCAAGAGCGCACCGGCGCCCGCCGACGACGAGAGCCAGGTGCTGCGCGGCGCCGCAGCGGCGGTCGTGAAGAACATGTCGGCCTCGCTGGAGGTGCCGACGGCCACCAGCGTGCGGGCCATCCCGGCCAAGGCGATGATCGACAACCGGATCGTCATCAACAACCACCTCAAGCGCACCCGCGGCGGCAAGATCTCGTTCACCCACCTGCTGGGTTACGCGATCGTGCAGGCGGTCAAGAAGTTCCCGAACATGAACCGGCACTTCGCCGAGGTCGACGGTAAGCCCAACGCCGTCACGCCTGCTCACACCAACCTGGGCCTGGCCATCGACCTGCAGGGCAAGGACGGCAAACGGTCGCTGGTGGTCGCGGCCATCAAGAACTGCGAGACGATGAGCTTCGGCCAGTTCATCGCGGCCTACGAGGACATCGTGCGCCGCGCCCGCGACGGCAAGCTCACCGCGGAGGACTTCTCCGGGGTCACGATCTCGCTGACCAACCCCGGCACGATCGGCACCGTGCACTCGGTGCCGCGGCTGATGCAGGGCCAGGGCGCGATCATCGGCGCCGGCGCGATGGAGTACCCCGCCGAGTTCCAGGGCGCCAGCGATGAGCGCATCAACGAGGTCGGCGTCGGCAAGCTGATGACGCTGACGTCCACCTACGACCACCGCATCATCCAGGGCGCCGAGTCGGGCGACTTCCTGCGCACCATCCACCAGCTGTTGCTCGACGACGATTTCTACGACGAGATCTTCCGCGAGCTGGGCATCCCGTACGAGCCGGTGCGCTGGCGCATCGACAACCCGGACCCCACCGAGGACAAGAGCGCGCGGGTGATCGAGCTGATCGCCGCGTACCGCAACCGCGGCCACCTGATGGCCGACATCGACCCGCTGCGGCTGGACAACACCCGTTTCCGCAGCCATCCCGACCTCGACGTCAACACCCACGGCCTGACGCTGTGGGACCTCGACCGTGAGTTCAAGGTCAACGGTTTCGCCGGCGCCGCCCACAAGAAGCTGCGCGATGTGCTCGGCCTGCTGCGCGACGCCTACTGTCGCCACGTCGGGGTGGAGTACACCCACATCCTCGAACCCGAGCAGCAGAAGTGGCTCGAGGAGCGCATCGAGGTCAAGCACGAGAAACCCACGGTCGCCGAGCAGAAGTACATCCTGTCCAAGCTCAACGCCGCCGAAGCGTTCGAGACGTTCCTGCAGACCAAATACGTGGGGCAGAAACGCTTCTCCCTCGAAGGCGCGGAGACCGTCATCCCGATGATGGATGCCGCGATCGACCAGTGCGCCGAGCACGGGCTCGACGAGGTCGTCATCGGCATGCCGCACCGCGGCCGGCTCAACGTGCTGGCCAACATCGTCGGCAAGCCCTACAGCCAGATATTCACCGAGTTCGAGGGAAACCTCAATCCGTCCCAGGCCCACGGCTCCGGCGACGTGAAGTACCACCTCGGGGCCACCGGCACCTACATCCAGATGTTCGGCGACAACGACATCGCGGTGTCGCTGGTGGCCAACCCCAGCCACCTCGAGGCGGTCGACCCGGTGCTCGAGGGCCTGGTGCGGGCCAAGCAGGACATCCTGGACAAGGGCAACGGGCCGGACGGCTTCACTGTCGTGCCGATGATGCTGCACGGCGACGCCGCGTTCGCCGGTCAGGGCGTGGTCGCCGAGACGCTGAACCTGGCGTTGCTGCGCGGGTACCGCACCGGCGGCACCATCCACATCATCGTCAACAACCAGATCGGCTTCACCACCTCGCCGTACGACTCCCGCTCCTCGGAGTACTGCACCGACGTGGCGAAGATGATCGGCGCGCCGATCTTCCACGTCAACGGCGACGACCCCGAGGCCTGCGTGTGGGTGGCCAAACTGGCCGTCGACTTCCGGCAGAAGTTCAAGAAGGACGTCGTCATCGACATGCTGTGCTACCGCCGGCGCGGGCACAACGAAGGCGACGACCCGTCGATGACACAGCCCAACATGTACGACGTCATCGACACCAAGCGCGGGGTCCGCAAGACCTACACCGAGGCGCTGATCGGCCGCGGCGACATCTCGATGAAAGAAGCCGAGGACGCGCTGCGCGACTACCAGGGTCAGTTGGAGCGGGTCTTCAACGAGGTGCGCGAACTCGAGAAGCACGAGATCGAGCCGAGCTCGTCGGTGGAGTCCGACCAGATGGTGCCGGCCGGCATGAGCACCGCGGTCGAGAAGGCGCTGCTGCAGCGCATCGGCGACGCGCACCTGGCCGCCGGCGAGGAGTTCAGCGTGCACCCGCGGGTCAAGCCGGTCCTCGAGAAGCGCCGCGAGATGGCCTACGAGGGCAAGGTCGACTGGGCCTTCGCCGAGCTGCTGGCGCTCGGCTCGTTCCTCGCCGAGGGCAAGACCATCCGGATGACCGGCCAGGACACCCGCCGCGGCACCTTCACCCAGCGGCACTCGGTGATCATCGACCGCAAGACCGGTCGGGAGTTCACCCCGCTGGACCTGCTCACCGTCGACTCCGAGGGCAACCCGACCGGTGGCAAGTTCATGGTCTACGACTCCGCGCTCTCGGAGTTCGCGGCGGTGGGCTTCGAGTACGGCTACTCGGTCGGCAACCCGAACGCACTGGTGTTGTGGGAGGCCCAGTTCGGCGACTTCGTCAACGGCGCACAGTCGATCATCGACGAGTTCATCAGTTCCGGTGAGGCCAAGTGGGGTCAGCTCTCCGACGTGGTGCTGTTGCTGCCCCACGGACACGAGGGGCAGGGTCCGGACCACACCTCGGGCCGCATCGAGCGGTTCCTGCTGCTGTGGGCCGAGGGGTCGATGACCATCGCGATGCCCTCGACGCCGGCGAACTACTTCCACCTGCTGCGCCGCCACGGACTCGACGGCATCCACCGGCCGCTGATCGTGTTCACCCCGAAGTCGATGCTGCGCAACAAGGCTGCGGTGTCGGACCTGAAGGACTTCACCGAGATGAAGTTCCGGTCGGTGATGGAGGAGCCCACCTATGACGAGGGCGACGGCGACCGGTCGAAGGTCAAACGCATCCTGCTGACCAGCGGCAAGATCTACTACGAGCTGGCGGCCCGCAAGGCCAAGGACAAGCGCGAGGACGTGGCGATCGTGCGCCTCGAGCAGCTGGCACCGCTGCCCAAGCGGCGGCTGGCCGAGACGCTGGACCACTACCCCAATGCCGAGCAGTACTTCTGGGTCCAGGAGGAGCCGGCCAACCAGGGTGCGTGGCCGACGATGGGGCTGACGCTTCCCGAGGTGCTGCCGGACAAGCTGACCGGGATCAAACGGATCTCGCGGCGGGCGATGTCGGCGCCATCCTCGGGGTCGTCGAAGGTGCACGCCGTCGAGCAGCAGGAGCTGATCGACGAAGCCTTCGGCTGAGCGCTTTCCTGAGCGCTTGTCGCCACGCTGGGTCTCCGACCGGGGCCGGGTTCACCGTGACGGGTGGCTCACGAACGGGGGTCGGGACCCGGCCCGGCGGCGCGCGCCTGCAGCCAGTCCACGATCGCGGTCACGGCCTCGGGGTCCAGGTACGTGCCGGCTGCGTTGTATCCGGTGACGACGTCGGCCTGGAGCAGCTCCGAGGCGGGCCGATCCTCGTGCTTGAGAACATGATTGGCGTTCTCGGGGAAGCTGAAGGCCACGTCGTCACGCCCGGCGGTCGCGCGCTGCAGCACCTCCCCCTCGGTCTTCCAGTCCACCTGGACGTCCTTCTTGCCGATCACGATCAATGCCGCGGTGTCGACCTGCTGCAGCAGGGTCGCCGCGTCGGCCGTCCACAGCTGGCGGGCGAACGGAAGGTTCACCGGGCTCTCCAGCGCCGAGAGCATCTGCCGGATCGCTTCGGGGAGGCCGGGACTCGGCGCGACGGGCTGTCCGGCCAGAAAACGTGAGATCGCCGCGTCGTAGTCGGCGAGGATCCCCGCGCCGTCCGCGGGTGCCGCCAGAACCTGCGCCGCCACCTGCGATCGCGCCACCTCGCCGACTGAGCGACCCGGGGGTGCGGTGAGAACCACACCGGCCAACGGCCACGCCGTCTGTCCCGCCGCATAGTTCAGCACGTGCAGGGTTCCCTCGCTGTTGCCGAGACCGAACAGCCCGTCGTGCCGGACGGGTGCGTGGTGAGTGAGAGCTTCGACCGCCCCGGTGAGTTCGTCGAGATGGCTCTGCATGCTCATCGCGCCGATCAGCAGAGGCATGTTCTCCTGCGCGTGCGGCCCGGCCGCGCGCTTGTCGTAGCGCAACGAGGCGAAACCCGAGTCCGCCAGCGCCTCGGCGAGCAGACGTCCGCTGCCGTTGGATCCGGGCAGCAGCGGCGAATTCCAGTCACGGTCGGTGGGCCCACTGCCGGCGACGAACACCACGGCGGGGAACGGCCCTCGCCCGTCGGGTTCGACGACCGTGCCGTACACAGCGGTGGGGCCGACCGGCCAGCTGATCTCGTAGCTGCGCATGCGTGCATGCTACGGACCGCACGACAAGCCACCTTGACCGCCTTGTCACTTAGTGACAGACTCGGTGACACTAAGTGACAGGAGGTGTTGGCGATGCCCACCCCGGCCCTGCGCGAGACGAGCGAAGACAAGCAGGCCCGAGCGCGGTTGGAGGTGTCTCGCCATGCCTGCGCACTGTTCTGGGAGCGCGGCGTGTCGGGAACCAGCGGTGACGACATCGCCTCCGCCGCAGGGCTTTCGACACGAACAATCTGGCGTTACTTCCGAACCAAGGAGAGTTGCGTGGAACCGGTGCTGGCACTGTCGGCGCAGCGGTTCATCGAACTGGCCCGCCGGTGGCCGGCCGAACTGTCGCTGGCCGAGCACATGGCAGCCACCATGGCCGCGAATCCACTGACCCCCCAGGAGGCCGCCGACGAAGTCAGCGCACTGCGGATCGTCACGTTGTCGGTCACCGAACCCGCCCTGCGCACTGCGTATCTGATGGTCAACGACCAGATGGAACATGCCTTCGCCCCCGTCATCGCCGCACGGCTCGGACTTGCCGACGATGATCTGACCGCCCGGCTCTTCGCCGCCGCCGTCGCGGCGGCATTCCGGGTCATCGATGAGGACGTGGGCCGGCGAGCCATCGTCGACAAGGAGAGAGTCACCCAGGAAGAAGCCCTCGCGCTGATCGACCGTGCCATCAAGGACGCCACCAACGGCCGTCTGGGCGGACCCGTGCCCCCGTGACTGGGCCTAGAAATCACTGTCCGACAACCGAATAGCACACGACACACCCACCGCCGAGCAAGCAGCGTCTCGACGGCGCGGCCGCTCGTGCCCGAAAGGATTCTCATGCCCCTGCCCGACTTGATCCCGGTCGAGGACCTCTTCGGCCCGCCCATCCGGGCGGCCGCGACGATCTCCCCCGACGGCAGCAAGCTCGCCTTCCTCGCACCATGGCACAACCGCCTCAACGTATGGGTCGAAGACCTCGACAGCGAATCCGCCGAGCCGCGCTGCGTGACCGCCGACGACAACCGCAGCGTCCTGCACTACGAGTGGACCGACGATGCGCGCTGGCTGATCTATCTGCAGGACACCAACGGTGACGAGAACTGGCACATCCATCGGGTCGACCTCGACGACCCCGGGGCCGCCGCGGTCGATCTGACCCCGTTTCCCGGGGTGATGGCCCTGCCCGTCCGCGAGGTGAAGGACACCACGACCACCGTCATGATGAACAACCGGGAAGCCACCCTGCTCGACGTCCACGAACTCGACATCGCCACCGGTGAGCTGACGCTGGTCGCCGAGAACCCCGGCCAGGTGAACAACTGGCTGAGCAACGACAAGGGCGATCTGCTCGCCACGTCGCTGACCGCCGACGGCGACCTCGAACTGTCGCGATGGGACGGCCGGACCCTGCGCCACATCGTCACGTTCGATGGCAGCGACTATCCGGTGGGCATCCATCCGATGACCATCACCCCCGACGGCACCGGCGTGTGGATGGGCTCCAACCGCGACACCGACCGCACCCGCCTGGTCCGGGTGGACCTGGCCAGCGGCGAGGAGACCGAGGTCGACAGCCATCCCGAGTTCGACCTCGATCCGCGGTCGATGGTGAGCCCGATCGTGCCCGGGCCGCTGATCCAGGATCAGCGCACCGGTGACCTGCTCGCGGTGCGCTACCTCGGTGAGCGGCAAGTGATCCAGGCGCTCGACCCCCACTTCGCCGATGTGCTGACCAATCTGGAAGAGCTCTCGGACGGCGACCTGGGACGCCTGTCGTCCGACGTGACCGGCCAGCGCTGGGTCGTCGGCTTCAACCACGACCGCGATCCGGGGGCGACCTACCTCTACGACCACCGCACCGGGCGGAGCCGGCTGCTGTTCCGGCCGCTGCCGCACCTGGACCCCGCAACGCTGGCCCCGATGCGACCGGTGACCATCACCGCCCGCGACGGGCTGGCGCTGCCCTCCTACCTGACGCTGCCGGTCGGGATCGAGCCGCGGGGCCTGCCGCTGGTGCTGGTGGTCCACGGCGGGCCGTGGTACCGCGACGCCTGGGGTTTCGATGCCGGCGTTCAGACCCTGGCCAACCGCGGCTACGCCGTACTGCAGGTGAACTTCCGCGGTTCCACCGGATACGGCAAGGCCCACCTCAAGGCCGCGATCGGCGAATTCGCCGGCAGGATGCACGACGACCTCGTCGACGGCGTCACCTGGGCCGTCGAGCAGGGCTACGCCGATCCGGACCGGGTGGCCATCTTCGGCGGGTCGTACGGCGGCTACGCCACCCTGGTCGGGGTCACCTTCACCCCCGACGTCTTCGCCGCGGCGATCGACTACGTCGGCATCTCCGACCTGGCGAACTTCATGCGAACCCTGCCCCCGATCGCCCGACCGCACCTGGCCAACAACTGGCACGCCTACGTCGGTGACCCGGACGACCCCGAACAGCTGGCCGACATGATGGCCCGCTCACCGATCACCAAGGTGGACCGGATCCGCACCCCGCTGCTGGTGATCCAGGGCGCCAACGACGTCCGCGTCGTACAGACCGAGTCCGACAACCTCGTCGACGCGCTGCGGGCCCGCGGGGCCGACGTCGACTACCTGGTCCAGGCCACCGAGGGCCACGGTGCGGTCAACCCGGAGGTCACGATCGAGATGTACGAGAAGGTCTCCTCGTTCCTGGCCAGACACCTGGGCGGGCGCGCGTGACCCCGGCGGTCTCACCGGCCGAGCAGGCCTGCTCGCTGCCTGCTCGCTCAGCCGAAGAACGAGAACGGACGCCCGTCGGTGAGTGCGGTCACCGCACGCGGGCAGAACATCTGAATCGCCAAACCGGTGAACATCGTCGCCGGCCCGATGGGGCGGCCCAGCGCGTCGGCGACATCGGCGGCCACGTCGGCGAGATTCTGGCCGGGCTCGGCCAGCATCGGGCAGACGGCCTCGCCGACGCGGGTGGCGGTGGCCGGGTCGATGCCCCCGAGGCCGTAGTCACCCAGGGCCGCCAGGAACACATCGGCGCCGGTGTCGGCCTGGGACGGCGGCGCCGAGACCGTGGCCATCGTGGCGGCCGAGGCGAGGACGGATGCGGCGACCGCGAGCGTGAAGCGCTTCATATCCTTGGTTTCGCCGGAGCGGGCCGCAGCATTACGCCGCCCCGCCCCCGGCCGGTTCGGTACCTGCGGTACCGGGTAGGCTGGAATCTCACTCAACACGCGTACAACAACACCGGAAACACGAGGGAGTGTCCATGGAAGGCTTCGCGGGAAAGGTCGCCGTCGTCACCGGAGCCGGGTCGGGAATCGGCCAGGCCCTGGCCATCGAGCTGGGGCGTTCGGGCGCCCACGTCGCCATCAGCGACCTCGACACCGAGGGACTGGCCGTCACCGAAGAACGGTTGAAGGCGATCGGCGTCCATGTGAAGTCCGACCGCATCAACGTCACCGAGCGTGAGGCATTCCTGCTCTACGCCGACGCCGTGGCCGAACACTTCGGCAAGGTCAACCAGGTCTACAACAACGCGGGCATCGCCTTCACCGGCGACGTCGAGATCACCGAGTTCAAAGACATCGAGCGGGTCATGGACGTCGACTACTGGGGCGTCGTCAACGGGACCAAAGCCTTCCTCCCGCACCTCATCGCCTCCGGCGACGGCCACGTCGTCAACATCTCCAGCGTGTTCGGCCTGTTCTCGGTCCCCGGCCAGGCCGCCTACAACTCGGCCAAGTTCGCCGTCCGCGGCTTCACCGAAGCGCTGCGCCAGGAGATGGCGCTGGCCGGTCACCCGGTCAAGGTCAGCTGCGTGCATCCCGGCGGCATCAAGACCGCGATCGCACGCAACGCCACCGCCGCCGAGGGCATCGACGCCGGCGAACTGGCCCAAGCCTTCGACGCCAAGCTGGCCAGCACCACACCGGAGCGGGCCGCCCAGATCATCCTGGAGGGAGTCCGCAAGAACAGGGCCCGCGTGCTGGTGGGCAACGACGCCAAGGTGCTCGACATCGCCATCCGCGCGCTCGGCGCCGGCTACCAGCGGGTCTTCCCCCAGGTGATGAAGAGGTTGACGCCCCCGTCGCGCTGAGCACTGTTCAGTTGCCGATACCGAGCGGGTGCGCGTCGAGCCACCGGCCGGCGACCGCCGCCGGCTCGGCACCCTCGGCCACCTGGCGCCGCATGTCGGCCAGCGAACCGGTGTCGAGCACCCCGGCGATCTCGTTGAGCGCCAACACCTGCGATTCGGTCAACTCGTTGCGGCGGTAGAGCGGGACCAGGTTCTCGGCCCGGACCAGTGCCGTGGTGTCCGACAACACCACCACACCGGAGGGCACATCGGGGGCGGCGGTCGTCGTCCAGGCGGCATCGATCAGCCCGGCACCCAGCGCGTCGAACAACGCCGCGTCGTCGGAAAACTCCCCGGCCGGCGGCAACTCGCAGGTCCCGACCGACTCCGGGCCCGGCCTCCCGCGCACCGCGCCGAGGGTCAGATCCGAACACCGCTGCGCCACCTGCGACACGTCCTGATCGGGCCAGGCCTGCGCCACCTGCTCGGTGACCGCCAGCGCCGGCTTGTCCTGCGCGGACACGGTGTAGTCGCCCGCAGCGATTCCCTCCGGCAACGCCGACAGCAGCGTGCGGTACACCTGCGCGTCCGACCGGGCCGGCGACTCGGGGTCGAGCCGGTGCAGCATCTGCCCGGTGAACACCGGGGCGACCTCGATCTCGCCGGAGTCCAGCGCCCGCAGCGGATCGTGGGCCTCCTGCACGTGCGCGGGGTTGCCGTAGAAACGCAGTGCGGCCGCGTACAGGTTGGCCACCACCTGCGATTCCGGGGCCGCGGTGGCCCCCACCGGGATCGAGGGAGGCGGCTGTTGTCCGCCGCACCCCACCGTCAGCACCGCAACGAGCAGCGCGACCAGCAGCCGGGGCCGGCCACTGCGCACGGGCGCGCGGATAGGCCGGCCTATTCCTCGGATGCGGCGGCGACCGCAGCGGCCACGGCCGGGCCCACCCGCGGATCCAGCGCGCTGGGCACGATGTGGTCGACCCCGAGATCGGCACCGACCACCGAGAAGATCGCCTCGGCCGCGGCGACCTTCATCCGCTCGGTGATGCGGCGTGCACCCGCGTCGAGCGCTCCGCGGAACACACCCGGGAAGGCCAGCACATTGTTGATCTGATTGGGAAAGTCACTGCGACCGGTCGCCACCACCGCGGCATACTTGCGCGCCGCGTCGGGAT
>JAXHTL010000128.1:12919-14220 GCA_034190095.1 Actinomycetota bacterium | reverse complement strand
GTCTCACCCTAGAACCGGGGTCGGACAGATCCGGGGAACCCGGCCGCATCCGCGGCCACCCCTGCTGGCAGGCTGAACAGCTGTGCGCAGAACCGGTCCCTTTGCCGTCGGCGATCGCGTGCAACTCACCGACGCCAAGGGCCGGCGCTACACCATGGTGCTCAAGCCGGGCGGGGAGTTCCACACGCACCGCGGCATCATCGCCCTCGACGAGGTGATCGGGCTGCCCGAAGGCAGCGTCATCCGATCGACCAACGGCGACCCCTTCCTGGTGTTGCGGCCGCTGCTCGTCGACTATGTGATGTCGATGCCGCGCGGCGCGCAGGTCGTCTATCCCAAGGACGCCGCCGCGATCGTCCACGAGGGCGACATCTTTCCGGGCGCGCGGGTGCTGGAGGCCGGCGCCGGGTCGGGGGCGTTGACCTGCTCGTTGCTGCGCGCAGTCGGGCCGGGCGGGCACGTGAGCTCCTACGAGGTCCGCGAGGACCACGCCGAACACGCGGTCCGCAACGTGACGACGTTCTTCGGCGAACAGCCCCCCAACTGGGAGCTGGTGACCGCCGACCTGAACGACTACTCCGGTCCGGAGGTCGACCGGGTGGTGCTCGACATGCTGGCCCCCTGGGAGGTGCTCGGCACGGTGGCCCAGGCACTGGTTCCCGGCGGTGTGCTGATGGTCTACGTCGCCACCGTCACCCAGCTGTCCCGGACGGTGGAGACCCTGCGCGAACAGCAGTGCTGGACCGAGCCGCGGGCATGGGAGAGCATGCAGCGCGGCTGGCACGTCGTCGGCCTGGCGGTGCGCCCCGAACACTCGATGCGCGGGCACACCGCGTTCCTGGTCAGTGCCCGCAGGCTGGCCCCCGGCGCGGTGGCCCCGGTGCCCCTGCGCAAGAAGCGTCCCGCCGTCTGATCCCGCCGAAATGGCATTCCAGCAGGGGGTCTTCTCGGACTTCTGCTGCTGGAATGCCAGTTCGGCGTCGAGGGGGGCTACTCGTCGGTGCTGCGCTGCAGGCCGCGACGGACGCTGAGCAACTCCATCTCGGGACGCGCCGCCACCAGACGTTCGGCCGCATCGAGGACGTCGACCACATGGGCGCGGTCCCCGGAAACCAGCGCCACACCGACACCGGCGCGCCGATAGAGGTCCTGGGAGCCCGTCTCGGCAGCCGACACGGCGAACCGGCGGGCCAACTCGGCGATCAGCGGCCGCACCGCCGAGCGTTTCTCTTTGCGCGAACGCACATCACCGAGCAGCAGGTCGAATTCCAGCCAGCCGATCCACATATCGTTCAGCGGGG
>JAXHTL010000128.1:0-12819 GCA_034190095.1 Actinomycetota bacterium | reverse complement strand
CGCTGCCGTCCTCGATCAGCGCGACCTTCTGCTCCCCGGGCACCGCCGGATCGGACAACCGCGCCATCACATCGGTCAGCGCCGCCGAGGGCGGAAGCGGCGGGCCGCCGCGGGACGGGACGCTGGGCGGCGCCATCCCCACCGACGGTGCCGGCGACGTCTCCGCAGCGGGCGTTGTCGCAGACCCGGGTTCGCCCGGCTGACCACACCCGGACAGCCCGAACGCCGCCACAACGGTGACGGCGCTCAGGACTGCGGTAGGGCGACGCGGTCGCGTCATGGTCTTGCCGGGCGGATCAGCCCACGGCCGAGAGCAGAGCCAGGGCGGACTGCTTGGTGAGCTGCCAGCCGGTCGGGCTGGGGCCGGCCACGAACGTGATGTTCTGGCTGGCGCTGGCACCCGCCGGCGACGTCGCGGTCACGTTCGCCGTGGCCACCGGACCGTTCTGGTCGATGCCGGCGATGGAGAAGCTCAGCGGGAAGTAGCCCTTGGCGGCCGCGTTGTTGTAGGCCCGGTCGGCGGTGATGCCCTCGATGCGGCCGAGGCCGCCCTGGACGTAGCTGGACTTCCCACCCGAGAACGAACCCGGCCCGGCCAGCGCCGACAGCGTCGAGACCAGTGGGCCCTGCAGTTCGGGGGCCGGCGCTGCCGGCACCGGAGCGCCGATCGCGGCCGGGGTGGCGCCCGCCACGCCCGCGCCCACTGAAATTGAGGTCACACCCGCCGCCACGGCGCCCGCCAGCATGGTTGCTGCTGTCCCAGCGGTCAGGCTGGTCACGAGGCTTTTCAGGATCACGGCTGTCCTTCCGTTCGGCCGACTGAATCATCAGAGGTTAACAGTGTTGCTGGTGTGTCGAATTCCTAGACCACACACAAAGTCTGAATCGCCGGTAGCGTTGAAGTTGTTACCGCACCAACTTCGGGTGTGGGAGAGGAGCGCAATATGAGTGAGTCCGAGCGTTCTGAAGCCTCTGAAGTCTTTGGGACACCCCCCGACAACCGTCTGTCCAGCGAGGATGCTGCAGAACTGGAAGAACTTCGCCGCGAAGCGGCGATTCTGCGCGAGCAACTGGAAAGTGCGGTAGGTCCCCAGAGCGGTTTGCGCAGTGCGCGTGACGTGCACCAGCTCGAGGCCCGGATCGACTCGCTGGCCGCTCGTAACGCCAAGTTGATGGACACGCTCAAAGAGGCGCGCCAGCAATTGCTGGCTCTGCGGGAGGAAGTCGACCGCCTCGGTCAGCCGCCCAGCGGCTACGGCGTGTTGCTGGCCGTGCAGGAGGACGACACCGTCGACGTGTTCACCTCCGGCCGCAAGATGCGGTTGACCTGCTCACCGAACATCGAGACCAAGGAACTCAAGCAGGGTCAGACGGTGCGTCTCAACGAGGCGCTGACCGTCGTCGAAGCCGGGAACTTCGAGTCGGTGGGGGAGATCTCCACGTTGCGCGAGATCCTGACCGACGGGCACCGCGCCCTGGTCGTGGGGCACGCCGACGAGGAACGGATCGTGTGGCTGGCCGAGCCGCTGGTGGCCGCCGCGGATCTGCCCGACGACTACGTCGACGAGCTCGGTGACGACCGGCCGCGCAAGCTGCGACCCGGTGATTCGCTGCTGGTGGACACCAAGGCCGGATATGCCTTCGAACGCATCCCCAAGGCCGAGGTCGAAGACCTCGTGCTCGAGGAGGTGCCCGACGTCAGCTACAACGACATCGGTGGGCTGGGCCGTCAGATCGAGCAGATCCGCGACGCCGTCGAGCTGCCGTTCCTGCACAAGGAGCTCTACCGGGAGTACTCGCTGCGCCCGCCCAAGGGTGTGCTGCTCTACGGCCCGCCCGGCTGCGGCAAGACGCTCATCGCCAAGGCCGTGGCCAACTCGCTGGCCAAGAAGATGGCCGAGGTCCGCGGCGACGACGCGCGCGAGGCGAAGTCCTACTTCCTCAACATCAAGGGCCCCGAGCTGCTGAACAAGTTCGTCGGTGAGACCGAGCGGCACATCCGGCTGATCTTCCAGCGCGCACGGGAGAAGGCGTCCGAGGGCACCCCGGTGATCGTGTTCTTCGACGAGATGGACTCGATCTTCCGCACCCGCGGTACGGGTGTGAGCTCCGACGTCGAAACGACCGTCGTGCCACAGCTTCTCAGCGAGATCGACGGCGTGGAGGGGCTGGAGAACGTCATCGTCATCGGGGCCTCCAACCGCGAGGACATGATCGACCCGGCCATCCTGCGGCCCGGCCGTCTCGACGTCAAGATCAAGATCGAGCGCCCGGACGCCGAGTCGGCGCAGGACATCTTCAGCAAGTACCTGACCGAGGAGCTGCCGGTGCACGGCGACGACCTCGCCGAGTTCAGCGGTGACCGCGGTTCGACCATCAAGGCGATGATCGAGAAGGTCGTCGACCGGATGTACGCCGAGATCGACGACAACCGGTTCCTGGAGGTCACCTACGCCAACGGTGACAAGGAAGTCATGTACTTCAAGGACTTCAACTCCGGGGCGATGATCCAGAACGTCGTCGACCGGGCCAAGAAGTACGCGATCAAGTCGGTGCTCGAGACCGGTCAGCCCGGCCTGCGCATCCAGCACCTGCTCGACTCCATCGTCGACGAGTTCGCCGAGAACGAGGACCTGCCCAACACCACCAACCCGGACGACTGGGCACGGATCTCGGGCAAGAAGGGTGAGCGGATCGTCTACATCCGCACGCTGGTCACCGGCAAGAGTTCGTCGGCCAGCCGGGCCATCGACACCGAGTCCAACCTGGGTCAGTACCTGTAGACGGGCTCAGCACACCAGCGAGTAGCTGTTGGTCAGGTCGTCCTGGAGCACCTGGGCGGCCTGACTGCTGGTGTCGATGCGCAGTTCCCCGTCGAGGACCCGGGCGCGGTAGGACCAGCCGTCGGGCAGGTTCAGGCGGGTGGCCAGGCCGGCGAGGTCGTCGTAGCTCAGATCCGGGTCGACGACCTGGCTGAAGGTCTGCATCACCCACACCCGGCCGTCGGCGTCGACGAGCTCGAAGACCGTACTGCCCTGGTTGAAGACGAACACCGCGTTGCGTGTGACGGTGTTGGGCAGGTACGGCGCCGGGTTCATCGACGTCAACACGACGGTGGCCTGACGCAGCATGTCGATGCCACCGAACGTGACGACCTCCCGCTGGCCCGTCATGTCCTTCTCGACGGTGTCCATCAGCCAGTAACGCGGCCCGTTGAGCAGCACCGCGGCCGCGCCGTGTTCGGCGGCCAGCGCCTCGGCGTCGAGCCGGTCCCACAGGTGCGCCGGACAGTCGTTGAGGGGAAACGTGTTGTAGACGGTCGCCTCGGGCCCGGACTCGCCGAGACGGACCAGCAGCACCTCGCCGTAGCGTTGTCGCCGGAATTCCTGCACGGTTGAGAATATCGAAAATGTCGCCGCCCGCCTCGGCGATGGCGGGCCCACGTTGAGAAATTGTTCCCATACCGGCTGGGTGCAGCGCGAACTAGCGTCGAGGAAGTGATCTCACCTCGACCTCTTCTGGCGGTATTGGCTGTGACGGCTCCGGTGCTGGCGGGTTGCCAGTTCTCGTTCTCCACCGGTGGCCCGGACTACGACAAGCTCGAAACGGCCATCACCGACGAACTCAACACGCAGTACGAGTCGATCTCGCAGCAGGTCTCCTCCGTCGAATGCCCCCGCCCGGACGAGACCCCGAAGACCGGCGACACCATCACCTGCGTGGCCGACCTGGACGGCAACGACGTGCGTGTCGAGACGACGTTCACCAGCGACGACTACGACGTCAACTTCGAAACCATCGACACCGTCTATGAACTCGACGACACCGCCGACGGGCTCTCGCAGGACATCTCCGGCGAATACGGCTTCGACGTCACCGTCGACTGCGGCAACGGAATCAAGGTTGTCGCGGTGGGCGACACCTTCGAGTGCTCGGCCGCCGACCGCAGCGGCGACACCCGACCGGTGGTCGTCACCGCCGGCGGACCCGACGAGAACGACCACTGGGAGGTCATCGAGTAACCCTCCGAGCGGAGCCGCCCTCCGCGATCTGGGATAGCCTGCCTGCCAATGGCGGGTTTGGCGTGGCGCGGCGACCTCGGCGACCGGTTGGCACGCGCGTGGCGCCGGGCCGAGCACGGCGGGGGACAGGTGCTGGTGCTCGTCGGGGACCCGGGCATCGGGAAGACGAGCGTGCTCAGCTGGCTGGCCGACCACATCGGCGACGCGGCTCGCACCGTCACCTGCCGAGGTGGCGATGTCGGCCCGGCGATGTCGACCGCGGCCGACGTCGCGGCGGCGTGGCCGCCGTCGATCTCGGAGCGGATGGGTGCCGGCGACATCGATGCGATGCACGCCGCCGAGGTGTTGTGTGCCGGATTCGAGGCCGCCTCCGGGACCGCCCTGCTGGTCGACGACATCCACGCCGCCGACCCGTCGAGTCGCACCGCGCTGAACCTCGCGCTGCGGCGGGCGGTGATGAGCGGGGTGCTGGTCGTGGTCACCGGACGCCCGGTGCCCTCGGTGCACGCGTTCGCCGAGGGGTTCGCGGTGGAGGAACTCGGCGGGCTGGCGCGGCCGGAGGCGATGGCGGCACTCGAGTCGGCCAGCGAGGTGCCGATCGCCCCCCGGGTCGCCGACCGTCTCATCGACGAAGCCGCCGGCAATCCGCTGGCGCTGCTGCAGCTGCCCCACGCGCTCTCACCGCACCAGCTGTCCGGAGCCGAGCCGCTGCCCGATGAGATTCCCCTCGTCGGCGACCTCGCCGAGGCCTTCACCCGCCACCTGCCCCCGCCCGGTAGCGCGGCCCGCGAACTGCTCGACCGGATCGCGGTGTCCTCCGACGATTCCTGGGCCGCCATCGCGTCGTCCGGACTGTCCGAACCGGCCGCCGCACTCGAAGAACTCGAGAACCTGGGGCTGGCCGTGCTGGCCAACGGACGGCTCACCCTGCGCCATCCGCTGTTGCGCAGCGCGGTCATCGGCGGAATGGCCGAGCGTCGTCGCCGGGCGCTGAACCTCGAGTTCGCCGCCAACGCCGAGCTGCCCGCCGACGTGCGGCTGGCACACCGGGCCCAGGGCACCGTCGGGCCCGACGAGGAGCTGGCCGACGCCCTCGTCGAGGCCGCCGCCCGGCTGCGGGCCGGACGCGGCATCGAGGCCGCCGCCCGCATGCTCGACCTCGCCGTCGACATCACCGGCAGCGACGCCCGCCGGGGCCGGCTGCTGGTCGAGGCCGCCGAGCTGCTCGGCGCGGCCGGTGACGCCGGGGCCGCCCGGCACCGCCTCGAAGCCGTCCTCGCCGAGGAGCGGTGGTCTGAGCTGCATGTCGCCGCGACTCTGACGCTGGCAACGCTCGAGGCCGTGGACGGGGCCCCCGCCGCGGCGCTGCAGCGGCTGATGGAATGCCTCGCGGTCGCCACCCCGGCGCAGGTCGGTGTGGTGCGGGCCCGGATGGCCATCCCGCTGGGGATGCTGGGCCTGGTGGCCCAGATCATCGAGACCGCCGAGGCCGCGGTCGCACACTCCGAACCGGGATCGGTGGAGTCCGACGTCGCCCGGGTGGTCCTGGCCCACGCGGCCAGCGCGTGGGACGAGGGACGCGCCGACGAATTCGTCGACACCCTCCAACCGCTCGACCTGGTGGCCGCGATCCGGCACGATCCGCTGGTCGGTCTGCACGTCGGCCGGGCGATGTCGATCGCCGAACGATACGGCGAGGCGGTCGAGCAGCTGAGCCGGCTGGTGGGCATCCTGCGGGCCGAGGGAGCGCGGGCGTCGTTGGCGATGGCCTACGGGGCGCTCGGTGAAACCCACATCCGGGCTTCGCGATTCGACGACGCGCTGGTGTGCCTCGACGAGGCCGTCGCGTTGTGCATGGGAACCGGCCAGCGGGCGTTCGCACCGTTCTGGCTCGGGTTGCGTGCCCGCGTCGCCGCGGTCCGGGGCGACGATGAGGCCGCCCGGGCCGACCTGGAACTCGGGTTCGCGATCTCCGAACGCCAGTCGACGTTCGGCGCCCGCTACTTCCTGCTCGCCAACGCCGGGCTGGCCGCGCTGACCGAGCTGCGCTACGACGAAGTCGTCGCCCGGCTGGGCGAGTGCTGGGCGTTCGAGCAGGCCGGCGGCCCGCTGGCCCCGCAGGTGGCCCGCTGGCACGTCGACCTCGTCGACGCCTACACCGCGCTGGGACGCCACGGCGATGCCGAACCGCTGGTCGACCACCTCTGCGCGGTGGCGGCCAGCGGCGGGTCGAGCCGGTGGACCCGGGCCACCGCGCTGCGGGCGCGGGCGCTGTGGTTCGCCGCGACGGACCCGGCCCGGGCCCTGCGTCTGCTCGACGAGGCGGTGGCGATCTTCGATCCGGAGATCGATGCCTTCGACCGGGCCCGCGCGCTGATGGACAAGGCGCGGATCAGTCTCGATCCGGCCCAGCGTGACCAGGCACGCACCGAGGCGCTGTACGGATTCCGTCGCATCGGCGCATCCCCGTGGGCGGTCCGGCTCGAATCGGCGGACAACCCCCGGCTCGGCGAACTCACCGACTCCGAGCGCCGGATCCTCGACGAGGTGGCGCGCGGTCTGACCAACCAGCAGATCGCCAAACGCTTGCACCTGAGCGCCAAGACGGTGGCCAACCACCTGTACCGCGCCTACCGCAAGCTCGGCGTGTCCTCACGCACCGAAGCGACCCGGCACATGCTGCTGCACGGCCGCACCGATCAGCTTCGCTCCAGCTCGAGGTAGGCGTCGCGGCCGGCCAGGCTGACCGCGACGTCGGCGACCAGCGGGTCGAAGAAGCGCTGCCGGTACAGCGGATCCACGCTCGTGCTGACAGTGAAGTACAAGCCGGACAGCACCGCCACGAACAGAGACGTGTGCACCATGGTCTGGGGTATCGGAATGTGCACGCCGAACCACGTGCCCGCGCAGGGCGGTTCACCCACCGCACAGGACTGCTCGCTCGACCACAGCACCGTGACGTCATCGGGGATGGCGATCACCCCGAGTGCCAGGAAGAACGCGAACAGCCCGGTGGTGAACAGCACCACCTGGATGGCCTGGGCCACGACCATGACGGCGACCACGTTGAGCTGCTCGGCCCGCGAGAGCGGAGTGCGCGCTACCGGGGAGGGACCCGCGGACTCCAGCGGGGTGCCGACGAGCAGCGCGGCGGGGTCGGACTGCTCGGAACGGTCCTGGCGTAACGCGCTGACCTCGTCGCGGATCGTGGCGACCATGAACAGCAGCGCCACCAGGCTCAGGAAACCGATGGTCTGCCAGAGCCGCTCCCGGCTCATCCGGGCCGCCAGCTGCCACAGCTCCCCGGTGAAGTACACCACCACGGTGAGCATCAGCAGCGGCAATGCCCGGCTCATCAGCGTGCCCAGCGCGCCCAGCTGCACCCATGCGAACCGGAACGCCCACAGCGCGATCGCGCCGAATCCCAGGTAGGTGAACCAGATCGCGACCAGCGACACCGCCAGGAATATGGGAACTTCGGCTGCCGCCTCGGTGGAGAAGCCCTCGGAGACCATCGGCACCACCAGCACGAAGATCGCCATCACCAGCAGTGCGCCGCCGCGGCGGCCGGCCTCCGAGGCGGCGGTGCCGCGGCCGTGCAGTGCGTTGAGCGCGAACGGTGCGGCCGCCAGCACCGCGGCGATGGCGCCCAGCCGCGCGATGTAGCCGCTGTCCGGGTGCGCGCCGGTCCAGTCGGCCAGCAGCATCGTCACGACGATCAGTACGCCGAGGCCGGCCACCATCGGTGCCGAGCGGGCGATCAGCGCGCGGGAACGCACCCGGCGGGTCAGCACCAGCGGCAGCCCGCGGTGCAGAAACCACTCGTGGATCGCGCGCAGGGCCGGCGGATCGGTCATGAGGCCGTTGCGGCCCGGTAGCGGTCGCGGGCCAACAAGGTCACCTGGAGGTCATCGGTGAGCGGGTCGACGTACTGCGCGCGGTACTCCTTGTCACCCACCGCGCGCGCGGCCAGATACATGAAGGTCAGCGCCGTCAGGAACATCGTGACGTGCATCAGTGCCTGCGGGATGGGCAGCGTCATCCCGAGGAAGTCGCCGTCGCTGCGGCCACCGCCGGTCCAGGCGTGCAGCAACGGTGCGTCGATCAGGATGAGGCCGAAGATCAGGAACAGGAAGCCGGTCACGATCGCCACCGTCAGGATCTGCACGACCTGCGACAACACCAGGACGAACACCACGTTGACCTGCTCGTACCTCGACAGCCGCCCGCGCCGCGGACGGTCGGGCAGCTGGCCGAACGGTGTGGCGTCCAACCGGCGGGTGTGTTCGGGCCCATGCTGGCCGGGGCGCAGGATGGGCCCGACCCGGCCCACCGTGCCCGAGACCAGGAACGTCACCGCGATGCCCATCAGGAAGATCAGGGCCAGCCAGAGACGCGGGCGCGACACGGTGCCGGCCATGGTCCACACCGGGCCGTTGAAGAAGGCCAGCACCGTCAACAGCATCACCGGCAGTGCGCCCAGCAGCAGATTGCCCACCGAGGCCAGGTTGGCCATCATCGTGCGCACCGCCCAGCCCAGCACCGCGCCCACCCCGGTGGCGGTGCACACCAGGATCAGCGCGACGACCACGGCCTCGACGACGGCGTCGACCAGGATGTTCGGGCTCGGCCCGCCGAACACCGCCCCCAGCGCCGCCACCACCAGCGAGACGACCACCGTCGCGGCGCGCACTGCGGGGCTCTCCGTCCGGGAGACCAGCCAGCCGACGGCCCCCGAGACCGGGATCACCAGCACCACGATGCCGAGCACGAAGATGTCCTCCCGGTTGGAGGTGCCGTCGACGTCGATGGTGTGCTGGCCGGTCAGCACCACCACCGCGATGGAGAACGCCACCATGGTCGCGAACGTGGCCAGGGCGGGGGCCGAGCGCGGCCACACCCGCCGCACCAGGGTGCCCGGACGCAGCACCGCGGGCAGACCGCGCGCCAGGAACCAGCGTTCGGCGGCCAGCCTCGCCTCCGGTGACAGGGTCACCGGGTTCTGCCTGCAGTGTCGTGCCCGGCACGGCTGATCGGGGTCATCGCCGCCAATCTCACCACGGCCCCCGGGTGCTCGCCGGTATTCGCGGCTGGGTCACTCGCCCGCATCGTGGCGCGTTACCTCGGCCCTCTAGTCTGGGTGGTATGCAACGGATCATCGGAACGGAGGTCGAGTACGGCATATCGTCGCCGTCCGATCCGACCGCGAATCCGATCCTGACGTCGACGCAGGCCGTGCTGGCCTACGCCGCGGCGGCCGGGATTCAGCGGGCCAAGCGCACGCGGTGGGACTACGAGGTCGAATCACCCCTGCGGGATGCGCGCGGGTTCGACCTCAGCCGCTCGTCGGGGCCGCCGCCGGTGGTCGACGCCGACGAGGTCGGGGCCGCCAACATGATTCTGACCAACGGTGCGCGCCTGTATGTCGACCACGCCCACCCGGAGTACTCCGCACCGGAGTGCACCGATCCGATGGACGCGGTGATCTGGGACAAGGCCGGCGAGCGGGTGATGGAGGCCGCGGCGCGCCATGTGGCCAGCGTCCCGGGAGCGGCCAAACTGCAGCTCTACAAGAACAACATCGACAACAAGGGCGCCTCCTACGGCTCCCACGAGAACTACCTGATGAGCCGTCAGACGCCGTTCTCGGCGGTGATCGCCGGGTTGACGCCGTTTCTGGTGTCCCGGCAGGTGGTCACCGGTTCGGGCCGGGTGGGGATCGGGCCCTCCGGCGACGAGCCCGGCTTCCAGCTGTCGCAGCGCTCCGACTACATCGAGGTCGAGGTCGGACTGGAGACCACGCTCAAGCGCGGCATCATCAACACCCGCGACGAGCCGCATGCCGACGCCGACAAGTACCGCCGCCTGCACGTCATCATCGGCGACGCCAACCTCGCCGAGACCTCGACCTATCTGAAGCTCGGAACCACCTCGCTGGTTCTCGACCTGATCGAGGAGGGGCCGTCGATCGGGGCGGACCTGTCCGATCTCACGCTGGCCCGGCCCGTGCACGCCGTGCACGTGCTCTCCCGCGACCCGTCGCTGCGGGCCACGGTGGCGCTGGCCGACGGTCGCGAGCTCACCGGCCTGGCTCTGCAGCGGATCTACCTGGACCGGGTGGCCAAGCTCGTCGACAGCCGTGACCCCGACCCCCGGGCCAACCACGTGCTCGAGACGTGGGCCCACGTGCTGGATCTGCTCGAGCGGGACCCGATGGAATGTGCCGACCTGCTGGACTGGCCCGCCAAGCTGCGTCTTCTCGAGGGATTCCGGCAGCGCGAGAACCTGGGCTGGTCGGCGCCGCGGCTGCACCTGGTCGACCTGCAGTACTCCGACGTGCGGTTGGACAAGGGGCTGTACAACCGGCTGGTGGCACGGGGCTCGATGCAGCGGCTGGTCAGCGAGCAACAGGTGCTCGATGCCGTGGAGAACCCGCCGACCGACACCAGGGCCTACTTCCGTGGTGAGTGCCTGCGCCGGTTCGGCGCCGACATCGCGGCCGCCAGCTGGGATTCGGTGATCTTCGATCTGGGCGGCGATTCGCTGGTGCGCATCCCCACCCTCGAACCGCTGCGGGGGAGTAAGGCCCACGTCGGGGCGCTTCTCGAGTCCGTCGACAGCGCCGTCGAACTCGTGGAGCAATTGACGACCTGAGCAGGCTATCCCCGGCAATCCTGCCGGCGACCGGTAGTGTGGAGAGACCGGCGGGCGTCATGTGGCCCGCCAGACATACGCAGGAGGCAGCGATGGCTCAGGAGCAGACCAAGCGCGGCGGCGGGGGCGGCGAAGACGACGACCTCTCCGGCAGCACGGGTGCCGGGCAGGAGCGCCGCGAGAAACTGGCCGAGGACACCGACGACCTGCTGGACGAGATCGATGACGTCCTGGAGGAGAATGCTGAGGACTTCGTGCGTGCGTATGTCCAGAAGGGTGGACAGTGACCTGGCCGAACCGCGACCAATCGGCCCCTCTGACCCCACTACCAGGAGTTGCTAGCGCACTGCCGCAGGGCATGTCGAACGGCGGAGTGAACCTGTCGTCGTTCTCCGACTTCCTGCGACACCAGGCGCCCCACCTGTTGCCTTCGGGCGGCCCGGCTCCCACGGGCGCGCCGACCGAGGCGGTGCCGCACGGCACCACGATCGTGGCGTTGAAATACCCCGGCGGCGTGGTGATGGCCGGTGACCGGCGCGCCACCCAGGGGCACATGATCGCCAGCCGCGATGTGCAGAAGGTCTACATCACCGACGACTACACGGCGACCGGTATCGCCGGCACCGCGGCCATCGCGGTGGAGTTCGCGCGGTTGTACGCGGTCGAACTCGAGCACTACGAGAAGCTCGAGGGGGTGGCGCTGACGTTCCCGGGCAAGGTGAACCGGTTGGCCACCATGGTGCGCGGCAACCTCGGTGCGGCGTTGCAGGGATTCATCGCGCTGCCGCTGCTGGCCGGATACGACGTCGACGATCCCAACCCGGCGGGCGCCGGGCGCATCGTGTCGTTCGACGCCGCCGGCGGGTGGAACTTCGAGGAGGAGGGCTACCAGTCGGTCGGCTCGGGCTCGATTTTCGCCAAGTCCTCGATGAAGAAGCTCTACTCACAGGTCAGCGACGCGGATACCGCGTTGCGGGTCGCCATCGAGGCGCTCTACGACGCCGCCGACGACGACTCGGCGACCGGCGGCCCCGATCTGGTTCGCGGCATCTTCCCGACCGCGGTGCTGATCAGTGCCGAGGGCGCCGCCGAGGTGGCCGAGGAGCAGATCGCTGCGGCGTGCCAGGAGATCATCGACAGCCGTTCGCGGGCAGACACTTTCGGTCCGGACGCTCACCGTGCCGCTGACGCGCGAGGAGATTCGTGAGCTTTCCCTATTTCATCTCGCCAGAGCAGGCGATGCGTGAGCGGTCCGAGCTCGCGCGCAAAGGAATTTCCCGTGGGCGCAGTGTGGTCGTCCTCGCCTACACCGACGGAGTGCTGTTCGTCGCGGAGAATCCGTCGCGGTCACTGCAGAAGGTCTCCGAGCTCTACGACCGGGTCGGTTTCGCGGCCGTGGGCCGGTTCAACGAGTTCAACAACCTGCGCAGTGGGGGTATCCGCTTCGCCGACACCCAGGGCTACGCCTATTCGCGGCGCGACGTCACGGGTCGGCAGTTGGCCAACGTGTACGCCCAGACGTTGGGCACGATCTTCACCGAACAGGCCAAGCCCTACGAGGTCGAGTTGTGTGTCGCCGAGGTCGCGCACTACGGCGAGACCAAGGCCCCGGAGCTGTACCGCATCACCTACGACGGCTCCATCGCCGACGAGCCGCATTTCGTCGTGATGGGTGGCACCACGGAGCCGATCGCGACGGCGCTGAACGAGACCTACACCGAGAACGCTTCGCTCGAAGACGCGATGACGATCGCGGTGGGTGCGTTGACCGCCGGGGGGAACGGCAGCGAGCCCCGCGTGCTGGGGCCGTCGACCTTGGAGGTGGCGATCCTCGACGCGAACCGGCCGCGGCGCGCGTTCCGTCGGATCACCGGCTCTGCTCTGGAAGCACTTCTGCCGGAAAGCGTTTCGGAATCCGCTGACAGCTCGGAGAGCTCCTAACGCTGCCGGTCGGCGTCGTCGACGGGCCCGTCGCGGGCATCCCGCGGTTCGCGGATGCTGTCGCCGCTGTAGACGTCGGCGCCCACCGGATCGGCACCGTCCCACGGCGTCCGTTGGGGGGCCGACCGTGGGTGTGTCTCCGATTCGGCGCTGGTGCGATCTGCTTGTCCACCAACGGGTTCCCCGTCAGAGATCTCGGCGG
>JAXHTL010000127.1:6002-14350 GCA_034190095.1 Actinomycetota bacterium | reverse complement strand
GCCTGCACCAGGCCCGCCGCGATCGCCAGACCCAGCCCCGATCCGCTCGGCAACGACGAATCCGCGCGCGGCACCCTGCTGTTGGACCCGCGGTAGGCCACGTCGAACACCCGGGGCAGGTCGGCCTCGTCGATGCCCACCCCGGTGTCGTCGACGCGGGCCCAGGCACTGTTCTCGTCGGCGCCCAGCGCCAGCTCGACACTGCCGCCCTCCGGGGTGTGCGCGATCGCGTTGGCCACCAGGTTCGACAGCACCCGCACCAGCGCGCGGTCGCTGCCGACCACCCGCACCGGCTCGTCGGGCAGGTTGGCCCGCAGCACCACCCCGGCCCGTTCGGCGGCGATGCGGTGCGCGGCCAGCACGTCGTCGACCACCTCGTCGAGGGCCACCTTGTCGAACGACGGGGTCAGCGCGCCGGCGTTGATCTTCGACATCTCGAACAGGTCGTCGACCATCTCGGACAGGCGCACCGACTCGTGCTCGATGTGCTTGGCGTGCACCTTGACCTCGTCGTCGGGGACGACCCCGTCGGCGATCGCCTCCGACACCGCCCGGATACCGGCCAGCGGGGTGCGCAGGTCATGGCTGACGAACGCGACCAGCCGGCGCCGCGAATGCTCGGCCGAGCGTTCGGAGTCGCGGATCTCGGCCTCCCACACCGTGCGTCTGGCCTGGTAGCGGCCCAGCATCACCGCGGCGGGGATCGTCACGATCGCGACGATGACCAGGACCACGGCGATGCTCTCGAACGTCGAGGTGATCATGAATCCACTGGCCCCCAGCACCCCGGTGAACGTCGCGATCACCGGGATGAGCACCAGCGCGACCATGCTGACCGCCAGTGACCAGGTGCGCGCCAGCCGGATGATCAGCGCGCCGAGCAGCACAACCGGCACCGAGCAGGCCAGTGCCCAGCCGACGATCTCCCAGAAGTCAGCGCTGCCCATCCTCACCGCCCGGCGGCCGGCGGGTCGGCGGCCCACATGTAGCCGCGACCCCACACCGTCTGCACCCGGTGGTTTCCGCCCAGCTTGGAGCGCAGCCGCTTGACGTGCACCGTCACCGTCGACAGGTCCCCGAAGTCCCACCGCCACACCTGCTTGAGCAGGTCTTCGCGGGTGAAGACGGTGTCGGGGTGGGTGAGGAAGAAGACCAGCAGGTCGAACTCGCGGTTGGTGAGGCTGATCCGGTGGCCGTGGATGGTCACGGCGCGCGAGGCCGTCGAGACGACGAGGTCGCCGGAGGTGATGTCGCGCGGCAGCACACCCGAGGAGGCGGGGTTGCGCCGCAGCACCGAGCGGACCCGCAGCGCCAGTTCACGCGGGCTGAACGGTTTGGTCAGGTAGTCGTCGGCGCCGGCTTCGAGCCCGGCGATGCGGTCGTCCTCCTCGCCGAGCGCGGTCAGCAGGATCACCGGCACGGTGTAGTCGCCGCCCTCGCGCAGCCGCCCGCACAGCGACAGCCCGTCCGGGCCGGGCATCATCACGTCCAGGATCGCGACGTCGATGCGCTGCGAACACAGCAGACGCAGCGCCTCGTTGCCGTCGTGGGCGGTCGACACGTCGAGTCCGTCGCGTTCGAGGTAACGACGGACGACGTCGCGGACGACGTCGTCGTCGTCGGCGATCAGCACTCTGGTCACCACTCCGAGGTTAGCGGGGTACCCCCGTCACCAGCGCCGATGTTACGGATTTGTCAGTGTTGCCCCTCGCGCAACCAGGACACGTCGCATAGGTTGAGGGGCTATGCGTGCCTGTTCGGTCACGGTGGTGCTGCCCTGTCTGAACGAGGCGGCCTCCCTGCCGGGGGTGCTGGCGGCGTTGCCCACTGGGTACAGAGCCCTCGTGGTCGACAACAACAGCACAGACGAGACGGCCGAGGTGGCCCGCGAACACGGCGCCGATGTGGTCGCCGAGAGCAGGCCCGGTTACGGGGCGGCGGTGCACGCCGGCATCGAGGCGGCGCAGACCCCGCTCGTGGCGGTCCTCGACGCCGACGGGTCACTGGACCCGCGGGAACTGCCCGTGCTGGTCGACGACGTCCACGGCGGCGCGGACATGGCGATCGGACGGCGCCGCGCGGTCCCCGGGCTGAAGTGGCCGTGGCATGCCCGTCTCGGCACCGCCGCGGTGTGCTGGCGGCTGCGCACCCGGCACGGTCTGGCGGTGCACGACATCGCGCCGATGCGGGTCAGCCGCCGGGACGCGCTGCTGGGCCTCGGGGTGACCGACCGCCGCTCCGGGTATCCGCTGGAGCTGCTGGTGCGTGCGGCGCAGGCCGGCTGGACGGTGACCGAGCGCGACGTCGCCTACGGGCCGCGCACCGGCGGGACCTCCAAGGTCAGCGGCTCGGTGAAGGGCAGCGCGATCGCCGCGCTCGACTTCTGGCGGGTGATCTCGTGATCCCGGTGAGCGTGCTGGTGGTGGCCAAGGCCCCGGTGCCCGGCCTGGCCAAGACCCGGCTGGCGGCCGCGCTGGGTGCCGAGGCCGCCGCCGACATCGCCGCGGCCGCCCTGCTGGACACTCTCGACGCCGTCGCCGCAGCACCGGTGGCCGCCCGGGTCGTCGCGATGACCGGGGATCTCGGCGCGGCGCAGCGCAGCGCTGAACTGCGGTCCCGGCTCGACGCGTTCACCGTGATCGAGCAGCGCGGCCCCGATTTCGCCGACCGGCTGGTCAACGCGCACGCCGACACCGCGGTCGCCACCGGCGGGTTGCCGGTGTTGCAGATCGGGATGGACACCCCGCAGGTCAGCGCCGAGCTGATCGGGCGGTGCGCGCGGACCCTCAGCGGCGGCCGGGCCGTGCTGGGGATGGCCCGCGACGGCGGCTGGTGGGTGCTGGGGGTCACCGACGCCGCGACCGCCGGATGCCTGCGTGAGGTGCCCATGTCGGCGCCCGACACCGGGGCTGTAACGCTGGCCGCGCTGCGGCACACGGGGGTCGATGTGGAACTCGTCTGTGAGCTCGCCGATGTGGACACCCTCGACGACGTCGCCGGGGTGCGCGACGCGTGCCGGCCCGGATCGCGCTTCGTCGCGGCCACTGCAGCGGCGGTGGCCTGATGTTCGGGCATCTCTACGACCGCGCGCTGGGCGGGGAGCGGTGCTGGGTGCGCCACGACGACGGGCGGGTGGGGCGGCTGCCGGTGGGCAGTTGGCTGGGCGGGCGCGGCGCGGACACCATTTTCGACCACGCGGTGGTCGGCATGTGCCAGGGCCCGACCATCGATCTCGGCTGCGGGCCCGGACGGCTGGTCGCGCACCTGATCGAGCGCGGCGTCCCGGCGCTGGGGGTGGACGTGTCGGCGACCGCGGTGGAACTCGCCCGCCGCAGCGGGGCGCCGGCGCTGCGCCGCGACGTGTTCGAGCCGCTGCCCGGCACCGGACGCTGGCATCACGTGCTGCTGGCCGACGGCAACGTCGGCCTCGGCGGCGATCCCGACCGGATCCTGCGCCGCGCCGCCGAGCTGTTGCGCCGCGGTGGCTGTTGTGTCGCCGAATTCGACGCCTCGGCAACGGGAATCAACGTCAGCTGGGTGCGGCTGGAATCCAAGCAGGCGATCGGGCCGTGGTTCCGGTGGGCCTCGGTCGGTATCGACTCGGTGCCGGCCCTGGCCGCCGAGGTGGGGCTGGCCGTGGCGGGGATCCACCCGATCGGCCGCCGCGTCGTCGCGAGTCTGGTCGCGCAGTGACGCGCTCGCCGCGCGGCACGGCCGTGACGGCGCGCGTCGGTCTGGTGCTCGGGGTCGCCGTCGCGGTGTGCTTCGTCACCGGGCTGATCTCGCATCTCATCCAGCATCCCCCGGCATGGTTCTGGTGGCCGACCAGCCCGGTGTGGCTGTACCGGTTCACCCAGGGGCTGCACGTGATCTCGGGGATCGCCGCGATTCCGCTGCTGGTGGTCAAGCTGTGGTCGGTGTGGCCGAAGCTGTTCGAGCGCCCGGTGATCGGCGGGCCGGTCCGGATGCTCGAGCGGGGCTCGATCCTGGTGCTGGTCGCCTCGATGCTGTTCCAGCTGTCCACCGGGCTGCTGAACATCGCGCAGTGGTATGCGTTCGACTTCTTCTTCACCACCGCGCATTACGCGATGTCCTACGTCGCGATCGGCGCGGTCGCGGTGCACATCGGGGTCAAGCTGCCGGTGGTGCGCTCCGCGCTGGGCGAACCGCTCGACGACGCACCGCGTGGTGATCTGCCGGTGCCGTCGCGGCGCACCGTGCTGCGCGGCACCTGGCTGGCGGTGGGCCTGGCCACCGTGGTCACCGCCGGGCAGACCATCCCGTGGCTGCGCCGGGTGTCGGTGCTGGCTCCCCGCACCGGGGAAGGGCCGCAAGGGGTTCCGGTGAACCGCAGCGCGATCGCGGCCGGGGTGATCGGCGCCGCCCGGTCGCCGGAATACCGGTTGACCGTCGTCAACGGCGACCGGACCGCGGCGTTCACCCGGGCCGATCTGGAGTCCATGACCCAGGCCACCCACCGGCTGCCGATCGCCTGTGTGGAGGGCTGGAGCGCCAACGCCGACTGGACCGGGGTGGTGCTGGCCGACCTGCTGGCCACCGTGGGCGCCGCGGCCGACTCCGATGTGCGGATGATCTCGCTGGAGCCGCCGGGCCCGTATTCACGCACGGTGCTGCCGGCCCGTCACGCCCGCGACGGCAAGACGCTGATCGCGCTGCAGGTCAACGGGCAGGTGCTGAACCTCGACCACGGCTACCCGTGCCGGTTGATCGCCCCGACCAGACCCGGTGTGCTGCAGACGAAGTGGTTGTCCAGAATCGAGGTCGTCTGATGTCGGCGATGACGGTCACGCGGGTGTTCTGCGTGGCGGTGGGGCTGCTCGGCATCGGCTACGGGGCGCTGCTGCTGTGGGAGTTCGAGCCGGTGATCATCCTGCGGATCGCGGTGTGGGCGGCCGTGGGTGTGGTGGTGCACGACTTCGTGTTCGCACCGCTGAGCGCCGCCGCGGGGCTGGCCGGCCGACGGCTGATCCCGGCCGGGTGGCTGCCCCCGGTCGCCGTGGCGGCGTTGTGCACGGTGGTGCTGGTGCTGCTGGCGATCCCGGTCTACGACAAGCCCGGGATGCGGCCGGACAACATGACCGTCCTCAACCGCGACTACCCGCTCGGCTTCTGGGTCTCGGTGGGGATCGTGTGGGCCTGCGTGCCGGTGTACTACCTGCTGCGCCGGCTGCTACCAGTTCGTCAGGATGACGTGGTTGAGCACCAGCGCGCCGGTGACGTTGAGCGCCAACCACCATCGCAGTGACGGGCGCGGCAGCAGTGCGGTCGCGGCCACCAGCCACACGGTGAACGGCAGCCAGATGCGTTCGGTCTCGGCCTTGCTCAACCGGGACAGGTCGGCGAACAGGATCGCCAGCAGTGCGCCGAGCACCAGCAGGTGCAGCCCGGAGCGGCGCCGCAGCGACGCGAGGTCGAAGGCGTGCGCCAGCCCGGCCACGCTGCCCAGCCCGATCGCGCACACCGTCGCCGCGAGGTTGGCCCACCCCCAGTACTGGAACGGCCGGTCGTTGGCGATGCCCTGCCAGTAGCGGTCCTGCACCAACAGGTAGCCGTCGAACCACCAGAACCCGGCGACGGCGAACACCGCCACCACCGCCACCGCGGCGAGCACGGCGGCCGCCAGCGCCGACAGTGCGGGCCGCCAGCCCGCGGCGCTGATCAGCACCGCGACCGCGGGCAGCGCCATCAGCCCCAGACCGTAGTTGAGGAAGATGCCCCAGCCCAGCAGCAGCCCGGCGCCGGCGGCGGCCACCAGCGGAACCCGCGCGGTGCGGGTGACCGCCAGCGCCAGCAGCGTGATCCCCCAGGCGGCGACACCGGCGAAGTAGCCGTCGGCGGAGACCGCGATCCAGATCGCGGTCGGGGCGACCGCCACGAACGGTGCGGCGGTGCGCGCGGCGTCCTCGCCGGCCAGCGCCCGCACCGTCACCACGATGGCGGCCGCGATGCTGGATCCGGCCAGCAGGCACAGCAGCCCGGCCCAGGCGCCGCCGCCCAACCCGATCCGGTCGAGCCACACGAACGTCAGCAGGGCCCCGGGCGGATGCCCGGAGACGTGGGTGATCCAGGAGTCGGGTTGATAGTCGATGATCCGGTCGGCGAAGGTGCGCACCGCCTCGCCGACGTCGGTGACCGACGGCACCTGGCGCAGGTATTCGTGGCGGGCTTCGAGGCGGCCGGCGAAGCCGCGCTGCCAGCCGTCGATCATGGCCAGGCTGAACGCCCACGCCGCCGATGTCGCCCAGGCGACCCAGGGCAGCGCGCGCCACGGCAGCCTGCGGGCCAGGGCCGGGCCCCACAGCACCGCCGCCACGCCGATCGCGATGGCCGGCACGGTGCCGGGGCCGACGTGGGCGTTCCACCAGCCGAAGATCGGCGCGGTGTCGGCGAAGGCGCGGAAACGGCGCGGGGAGGCGTTGATCAGCGGGGTGACGATGCCCAGGTCGAGGCGCGGCACCACGAACGCCGCGACGACGAGGACCGCGGCGGCGCTGACGGCAACCGCTTCTCTGCGTCGGATTCGCACCCTCCCATAGTGCCCAGCTTTCGAACCGGGCACCGACCCGCCCGGTTGTCAGTACAGCATCGAGCGCATGCTGTCCTCGCTGAGGTAGGCCTCCAGCTCCTCGAGGCTCATGTCGCTGCGCATCGCCGCCTTGGCCAGTTTCGCGGCGCTGGGCACCGCCTCGGGGTTCCAGTGCTCGGGCGCCCAGGCGTCCGAGCGCAGGAACGCCTTGGCGCAGTGGAAGAACACCTCCTCGACGGCGATCTCGAGCGCCAGGATGGGGCGTTTGCCCTGCACCGCCATCGTGTCGAAGTAGTCCGCGTCGGACAGGATGCGGGCGCGGCCGTTGATCCGCAGGGTGTCGCCGCGGCCGGGGATGACGAACAGCGTGCCGACCTGCGGGCGCTGCAGCACGTTGAGGTAGCCGTCGACGCGCTTGTTGCCGGGCCGCTCCGGGATGGCGATGGTCACGTCGTCGACGACGTGCGCGAAACCGGCCGGGTCGCCCTTCGGTGACACGTCGACCCGGCCGTGGGCATCCGTCGTCGCCACGAAGCCCAGCGGGGAGTGCCCGAGCCACAGCCGATGTGCTGCCGACAGCCGGTCGGTCACCTTGTTGGCCACCGCGTCGTTGGGAAACCCGACGATGGCGCGCAGCTCGTCGACGGAGGTCACCTGGTTGCTCACCGGTGCGATTATCCGCGCCCCGGTGCCGCCGTGGTGGCGCTCATGGCCGGCCGGACAGTCGGCGCAGCGCAGCGCGGTCGACCTTGCCGATTCCGCGGCGGGGCAGCGCGTCGAGGATGTGCAGTTCCCGCGGCGCCGCGGTGCGCGGCAGTGTCCGGGCGGTGTGCTCCCGTAGCTGCGCCAGCGTCAGCGAGCCGCCGGGTTCGAGCACCACGGCCACCACCACACGCTGCCCGAGGCGGTCGTCCGGTGCGCCGAACACCGCGCACTCGGCGACCGCGGGGTGGGTCGTCACCGCGGCCTCCACGAGCCCGGGCAGCACCGTCAGCCCGCCGGTGCTGATCGCGTCGTCGGCCCGCCCCGCGACGGTGAGCACCCCACGCTCGTCGACGGCGCCGACGTCGTCGGTGCGGAACCAACCCGGCTCGGCGAACGGATCCGGTTGCACCGGGTTGCGGTATCCCGCGGCGACCGTCGGCCCGCCCAGCCAGATCCTGGCCTCGGCATCGACGCGCACCTGCACACCGGGCAGCGCCACACCGTCGTACACGCACCCGCCCGCGGTCTCGCTCATCCCGTAGGTGCGGATCACCGGAATGCTCGCCGCGGCCGCCCGTTGCGCGACCGCGGCCGGCATCGGGCCACCGCCGATCAGCACCGCGTCCAGCTCGGCCAGCGCCGCGGCCGCACCGGGGTGCTGCAACGCCTTGTCCAGCTGGACGGCCACCAGCGAGGCGTAGCGGCGCCCGGAGCCGAGTGCGGCCACCGCCTCGATCAGGTCGGTGGGGCCGAACCCGGGTTCCAGTGCCACCGGCTCGGTGCCTGCGACGACGCTGCGGACCAGGACCTGGAACCCGGCGACGTGGTGGGCCGGCAGTGCGAGCAGCCAGCGGCCGTCGCCGCCGAGGCGGGTGTGGGTCGCCGTGGCGCTGGCGGTCAGCGCGTCGGCGCTCAGCTGTGCGCCCTTGGGGGTGCCGGTGGTTCCGGAGGTCGACAACACCGCAGCCACCGCGTCGTCGATGTGCTCGCCGGCACGCAATGCCGTTGTCAGCAGCGCGGTTTGGTCGGTGTCGTCGGCCGGCACCGGCAGCACCGCCGAGCGGCCGGCCAGCACGTCGGCGACGACGGCCAGGGC
>JAXHTL010000127.1:2666-5902 GCA_034190095.1 Actinomycetota bacterium | reverse complement strand
GTCCGGAGAAATGGCTTGTGGCAACGGTTTCGGCGCATGCCACGCACCCGGAAGGCTGGCCAAAAGTGATGCCACACTTCACAATGAGAAGACATGTCTGCGAAGGTCATCGACAACGTGCTCGCCCTGCTGGAGCGTGGCTACCCGCAGGGTATCCCGCAGCAGGACTACTTCCCGCTACTGGCGCTGCTGACCCGCTCCCTGTCGGAGAACGAGGTCGTGCAGATCGCTCAGATGGTGCTGCGCGGTAACGACTCCGGCAGCGCGTCGGCGCCGGAGATCCGTGCCGCCATCCATGTTCTGACCGAGGCGCAGCCCTCGGCCGAGGAGACCGCGCGGGTGGCCGCGCGGCTGGCGTCGGTCGGGTGGCCGCTGGCCGAGCCGGCCCGCTGACCACCCCGGCGAGCGAAAATCAGTCGCGGGTGTCGCGGCGCAGCGGGTGATCGTCGGGCACCTGCACGAAGATCAGCTGCACACCGTCGGGGTCGAGCACGTGCATCTCGTGCAGGCCCCACGGTTCCCGGCGGGCCTCCCGGGCGATCTGCACCCCGCGCCCGCGCAGCTCGTCCTGGGTCGCGGCGAGGTCGCGCACCTGCAGCCACAGTGCCCCGGGAAACGGCGGGGAACCCTCGGCCGGGGCCCCGTGGGCGGCGAGTTCGATCAGCGACTGTCCGGCGTAGAACACCGTGCCGGCACCGTATTCCCGTGCGATCGCCAGGCCCAGGCCGTCGCGGTAGAACGTCAGCGACTTCTGGTAGTCGACCGGCCGGAACAGCACCCGACTGGCCAGGATCTCCATGGCTGTAGTCCTACCACGCCGGGCCGGGGCCGCCACCGCGGGCCCGGCGGGCTCAGCCGATGCGCCGGCCGGTCGGCGCCCAGTAGGGCTCGCGCAACTCGCGTTTGAGCAGTTTGCCGCTCGGGTTGCGCGGCAGCGCCTCGACGAAGTCCACGCTCTTGGGCAACTTGAAGCCGCCGAGCCGGGCCCGGGCGAAGTCGATCAGGTCCTGGGCGCTCGGCGTCGCGCCGGGGCTGCGCACCACGACGGCCTTGACCGCCTCGCCCCACCGCTCGTCGGGGACACCGATGACGGCGGCGTCGGCGATCCCGGGGTGGGTCATCAGCACGTTCTCCACCTCGGCGGGATACACGTTCTCCCCGCCCGAGACGATCATGTCCTTGATCCGGTCGTGCAGGTAGAGGTAGCCGTCCTGGCCGAGGTAGCCGGCGTCGCCGGTGCGCAGCCACCCGTCCGGGCGCAGCGTGTCGGCGGTGGCCCCGGGGTTGTTCCAGTAGCCGGGCGTGTTCTGCGCCGAGCGGGTCCACACCTCGCCGACGGCGCCGGGCGGCAGGTCGGCGGCTTCGGGGTCGTCGGGATCCACGATGCGCAGCTGCACCCAGGGATAGGGCTTGCCGCAGGAGCGCAGCAGGTGCCCGGTGTGGTCGGCGCCGTCGAGTTGGGTGACCGACCCGGTGGTTTCGGTCATGCCGTAGACCTGCGCGAACACCCCACCGAACCGGTCGATCCCACGGGTCAGCACGTCGTCGCTGATCGGTGACGCCCCATAGACGACCACCCGCAGTCCGGAGAGGTCGGTGGCACCGACGGCCGGGGTGTCGAGCAGGCGGGCGATGACGGCGGGCACCAGCAGCAGGTTGGTGACGCCGTGCTCGGTCACCGCGGCCAGGATCGCGGCGGGGTCGACGTCGCGCAGCACCACCACCGTGCCGCCGTGCCACAGGCCGGCCAGCGCCCACCCGGAGCCGGCCATGTGGAACAGCGGCATCACCGCCAGCGTGACGGCCTCGGCGTCCATCCGCCACGGGCCCGCCACCCCGGCGCACTTGCAGCGGTAGTTGGCGTTGGTCAGCATCACCCCTTTGGGCGCTCCGGTGGTGCCCGAGGTGTACATCAGGAACACCAGGTCCTCGGGCCCGGTGACGACGCCGGGGTCATCTGCGGGGTGTGTGGCCACCCAGTCGGCGAACGACGGCCAGCGGTCGTGGTGGCCGATGGCCACGATGCCGGCGGCGAGCCGATCCTCGATCTGCTCGAGGTGGCCGACGAAGTCCTCCCCGACCAGCACCAGGGCGGCGCCGGCGTCGTCGATGACCTGGAGCATCTCCGGGGCCGCCAGCCGCCAGTTCACCGGAACGCCGACCGCTCCGAGCTTGGCCAGCCCGAAGACCAGCTCGAAGAACTCCACGCCGTTGTGGTCGACGACGGCGACCCGGTCGCCGAACCCGACCCCGGCCGCGGCCAGCGCCTGGGCCACCCGGCTGGACTGCTCGTCGAGCACGCCGAAGGTGATGGTCCGGTCGCCGGCCACCAGCGCGGGTCGGTCGGGCCGAGCGCGGCCGTGCACCCGCACGATGTCGGCCAGGGTCGTGATGTCACCCATGGCGGGTCAGCTTCCCGGCTGCATCCGTTGGCGTTTCATCACGGTGTCCACCACGGCGGGGGCCACGCTGTTGAGCGCCGCCGCGCCGACCGCGACCCGCGGCGCGATGCTGACCGGGCGGTGCCGGGCGGCGGTGACGATCCAGCCGGCGGCCTCCTCGGCCGACAGCGCCGGCAGCCCCTGGTATTCGCGCGTCGGCGCGATCATCGGGGTCTTCACCAGCGGGTAGTACAGCGTCGTGGAGTGCACGCCGTCGTCGCCCCATTCGGTCTCGATGATCCGGCTGACCGACGACAGCGCGGCCTTCGACGCGTTGTACACCCCGAACAGCGGGGGTGATTCGGTCTTGACCCCCCAGGTCGCCACGTTGATGACGTGGCCGTCGCCGCGCTCGAGCATGCCCGGCGCCAGACCGCGGATCAGCCGCAGCGGGCCGAAGTAGTTCAGCGTCATGGTGCGTTCGACGTCGTGCCAGCGGTCCAGGGATTCGCGCAGGGGCCTGCGGATGGATCGCCCGGCGTTGTTGACCAGGATGTCGATGCCGCCGAGGTCGGATTCGACCGTGGCGACCAGGTCGTCGATGGCGGCCATGTCGGCGAGGTCGCAGGCGTGGGCGTGGGCCTGCCCGCCGCGGTCGCGGATGCGGGTGACGACCTCGTCGAGCAGTTCCTGACGGCGCGCCACGACCACCACGACGGCGCCGCGCCGGGCCAGCTTCTCCGCCGCGGCCGCCCCGATGCCCGACGACGCCCCGGTCAGCAGCACCCGCTTGCCGGTCAGGTCGACGACCTCGCGGTTGGGCCGGTACTGCAGCAGCGTCGGCAGCAGCGGTGG
>JAXHTL010000127.1:0-2566 GCA_034190095.1 Actinomycetota bacterium | reverse complement strand
GCTTCTCCGCCGCGGCCGCCCCGATGCCCGACGACGCCCCGGTCAGCAGCACCCGCTTGCCGGTCAGGTCGACGACCTCGCGGTTGGGCCGGTACTGCAGCAGCGTCGGCAGCAGCGGTGGCCGCATGCTGGTCAGCACGACCTGCTCGGCGAGCCGGCGCAGCGGGTTCTTGCTCGTCACATCTCGTCCTCTCGTGAATCCGGCGCGCAAACCGCCCTTCACGGTCAGCGTCGCATTGCGCGCCCGATTCGCCTCAGAAGTAACGGGGGAACGGGGTCCAGTCCGGGTCGCGCTTCTCCAGGAACGCGTCGCGGCCCTCGACGGCCTCGTCGGTCATGTAGGCCAGCCGGGTCGCCTCCCCGGCGAACAGCTGTTGGCCCACCAGCCCGTCGTCGAGCAGGTTGAACGCGTACTTGAGCATCCGGATCGCCTGCGGCGATTTCCCGTTGATCTCCGAGGCCCATTGCAGCGCTACATTTTCCAGTTCAGCGTGGTCGACGACCTCGTTGACCGCACCCATGGCGTGCATCTGCTCGGCGGTGTAGGGGCGGCCCAGGAAGAAGATCTCGCGGGCGAACTTCTGGCCGGTCTGGCGGGCCAGGTAGGCGCTGCCGAACCCGCCGTCGAAGCTGCCCACGTCGGCGTCGGTCTGCTTGAACCGGGCGTGCTCGCGGCTGGCCAGGGTCAGGTCGCACACCACGTGCAGCGAGTGCCCGCCCCCGGCGGCCCACCCGTTGACCAGGCAGATCACCGGTTTGGGCATGAACCGGATCAGCCGCTGCACCTCGAGGATGTGCAGTCGGCCGGCCCGCGCCGGGTCCACCGTCTCGGCCGTCTCGCCGGAGGCGTACTGGTAACCCGAGCGGCCGCGGATGCGCTGGTCGCCGCCCGAGCAGAACGCCCAGCCGCCGTCCTTGGGGGAGGGCCCGTTGCCGGTCAGCAGCACCACGCCGACGTCGGAGGACATCCGGGCGTGGTCCAGGACGCGGTAGAGCTCGTCGACGGTGTGCGGGCGGAACGCGTTGCGCACCTCGGGGCGGTCGAATGCGACCCGCACCGTCGGCAGGCGGGCGCCGTCGTCGACGTGGCGGTGGTAGGTGATGTCGGTCAGGTCCTCGAAGCCGGCGACCGGTTCCCACCGGCTGGCGTCGAACGGGTTGCTCACGGGGTCAGCCACGCGTCAGAGATTATCGAAGCGCGCAGCCGGCATCGCCGGGCCGCCGGGCCGGGCCACCTGGAACGGGCCTCACACCTGGATGCCGTGGGCCCACAGCGCGGCGATCAGCCCGTCGCGGCGCTCGCCGGTGGGCAGCGGATCGACCAGCGCGAAAGCGCAGCCCAGCGCGCGGGCGCCACCGTCGGCCTCGTCGCTGTCCCCGACCATGAGCGTCCGCCCGGCGGTCACACCGAGGCGGTCCAGCGCGGTCTGGAAGATGGCCGGGTCCGGTTTGACGGCGCCGACCTCGTAGGACAGCACGAACTCGTCGACGTCGCCGGCGGCGCCCAGCGCCCCGAACGCGGGCCTGAGGTCGAACGCGATGTTGGAGACCACCGCGGTCTTGATGCCCCGCTCGCGCAGCCCCGCGAGCACCGGTGCGGTGTCCGGGTAGGCGGTCCAACTGGCCGGATCGATGACCCGGCCGTACAGCGACTCGGCGTGGTGGTGGGCCAGCCCGGACTCGCGCAGCACGTGCAGGTAGGCCTCCCGGTGCAGGTGAGGTGCGAGGTCGCGGTTCATCCAGGCCTCGAGGGCTTCGGGCGTCATCGACACCGACCGGCCGGTCGGCGCGGTGAGGCGCCGCATCAGCTCCGCCTGCACGTGTCCGTCCACCTCGCTGGTCTGCTCGGGCCCGAGCCCGGTCGCCAGTTCCATCCCGGCGAACCAGCTCTCGTCCTCTTCGAGCCGGAACAGCGTGCCGGAAAAGTCGAACAGCACGGCCTCGACGGGGCCGGCGGTGTCATCCACGGTCGCTCACCCAACCCATCGTGCCAGGTGTGAAAGTCCCGATCGGCGGCTACATAAGCCTCATGACGGCGCCTGGATCAGCTCTGCGGCAGGCCGTCGTGGTGGTGCCGGCGCACAACGAGGCCGCACATCTGCCGTCGTGCCTGCGCGCACTGACGACGGCCGCACTGTGCCTGCCGGTTCCGACGTCGATCGTGGTGGTGCTGGATTCCTGCGATGACGGCAGTGAGCGGCTGGCCGCCCGGTTCGGGCCCGACGTGCATTTCGTCGCCGTCGAGTCCGGCAACGTCGGCGCCGCGCGTGCCGCCGGATTCGCGTACGCCCGCAGGAGCTGGGGCCGTGAGGACGCGACCCTGGCGCTGACCTGGTATGCCACCACCGACGCCGACAGCGTGGTGGACGCCGACTGGCTGCTGCGGATGCTCGACCCGCGCCATGACGGCGCGGACATGGTGCTCGGCGTGGTCCGGGCACCGGCCTGGCGGGACTTCCCCGCCGCGGTCGCGCGCCGGTATCTGCGGGGTTATCGCCGCGGCGGCGCCGAACACGACCACGTGCACGGGGCGAACATGGGCTTCCGTGCCGACGCCTACTGGCAG
>JAXHTL010000126.1:0-14383 GCA_034190095.1 Actinomycetota bacterium | reverse complement strand
GCGGCGTCAGGCACCCCACCAGCGAGATGAACAGCAGCACGTAGATGGCGGTGAACCAGAAGCTGGAGAACACGTCGAAGGCCTGCACCCGGTCCAGCCACGGCCCGAGCGTCGGGTGCTCGGCGAGGTACTCGTCGACGTTGGCCTCGTTGAGGTTGCGCTGCGGCAGCAGCGCCCCCGGGATCGCCGCGAGCGCCAGCAGGAACAACAGCACCAGCGCGGTGCCCATCGAGGTGAGGGTGCGCCAGGTGTTGCGCGCCAGGGCGAGCAGCCGCATCAGATCGGCAGCCTCACGTCGGAGACGAACGCGTCGCGCACCCAGGACACGAACTCGTTCCACAATCCGCTGACCAGCGCGGCGCCCACCAGGATCAGCAGCACACCGCCGAAGATCTGGATGGTGCGGGTGTGGCGGCGCAGCCAGCCCAGACCCGACACCGCGCGCGCCGAGCCGAACGCCAGCAGCACGAACGGGATGCCCAGGCCCAGGCAGTAGGCGATCACCAGCACCACACCGCGGGCCACGTTGCTGCCCTCGGTGGCCGAGGCCACCGCGATGACACCGGTCAGCGTCGGCCCCAGGCACGGGGTCCAGCCCAGCGCGAACACCGCGCCCAGCAGCGGCGCACCGCCGAGCGTGGAGATCTGGCGCGGCGCGAACCGGGTGTCACGCTGCAGTGCCGGGACCAGACCGATGAACACCAGCCCCATGAAGATCGTGACCACCCCGCCGACGCGTTGCAGCAGCAGCTGGTTGGTGATCAGCGTGGTGGTCATGCCCAGTACGGCGACGGTGCCGAGGACGAACACCGCGGTGAAGCCGGCGACGAACAACGCCGCCGCGCCGGCCACCCGCAGCCGGGCGCCGCGCACCGTCACCGCACCGTCGGCCGGGGCCGCCGAGGAGGCCGGGGTGTCCACGCCCACCACGGCGGCCAGGTAGGACAGGTAGCCGGGCACCAGCGGCACCACACACGGGGAGGCGAACGACACGATCCCGGCCAGCACGCTGACCAGCATCGCCAGCAGCAGCGGGCCACCGGTGGTCAGCGTGTCGAGCTGGTCGGGGTTCACCGCTGCGCCGCCAGGCGTTCGACCACCGGCTGCAGGTCCTCGGCGAGCAGCTCACGCAGGAACACCGCCGCCACACGGTGCTCGCGGTCGAGCACCACCGTGGACGGGATCACCGTCGTCGGATACCGGCCACCGAACGCCAGCATCGTGCGCATCGACGGATCGTAGATCGACGGGAACGTGACCCCCCGATCGATGACGAAATCGCGCGGTGCGTCGATGTTGTTGTCGCGCACGTCGATCCCGAGGAAAGCCACGCCCTGGTCGCGGGTCGCCTCGTACACCTGCTGCAGCTCGGTGATCTCGGTGCGGCACGGGCCGCACCACTGCCCCCACACGTTGATCACCACGACGTCGCCGGCGAAGTCGTCCAGCGAGATGGTGCGATCGGTGTCCATCAGATCCGGGCCCGACAACGGGCCGGGCTTGCCCCGGCTCTCGGGCGGGTCGTAGAAGATGTCGGTCTGACCGCCCGGGGCGACGAACTCGAAGGTTCCGCCCTGGGCGACCGCGTCACTGCCGGTGGCGCATCCGGCGAGCACCGCGGCGGACAGCACCGTCACCGCTGCCACGCGCGCCGTGCTCAGCGCGCGCCGAAGGGTCACCAGCACCGTCACTGCCCGGACAACTCCGCATACCCCCAGCCCACACAGTCGCCATCGTGGAAGTAGAACGACGTCACCGAGGCCAGGTTGCACATCCGCTTGGTCGGGAAGTGGTGCAGCGCTTTCCCGGTCATGGCGCGGCGCAGCGTCTCCACCGGCAGCTGGTGGCTCACGCACACCGCCTCGTGCCCGGCGGCGTCGGCCCGGGCGCGCAGCACCGCCCGCGTCATCCGCTCGGCGATGTGGTGGTAGGGCTCACCCCACGACGGGGTGCGCGGGTTGCGCAGATGCCACCAGTTACGCGGATCGCGCAACGCGCCGTCGCCGGGCGAGACCTTCTGCCCCTGAAAGACGTTGGTCGACTCGATCAGCTCGTCGTCGGTGCTCACCGCCAGCCCGTGCCGGGCGGCGATGGGCGCCGCGGTCTCCTGGGCACGTTCCAGCGGCGAGGCCACCACGTGGGTGATGTCGCGGCCGGCGAGCCAGTCGGCGACCGCGGCGGCCTGGGCCTGCCCGCGCTCGGACAGGTGGTAGTCCGGCAGCCGGCCGTAGAGGATCTTCTCGGGGTTGTGCACCTCGCCGTGCCGCATCACGTGCACCACGGTCTGCTCGGTCATGCCGGCTCCAGCGCCAGCGCGGCAGCCTTCGCCGCGGTGGGCAGCGCCGCGGCGATGTGGTCGAACGCATCGTCGTCGAGCGCCGACGACACGAACCACGTCTCGTAGGCGCTGGGCGGCGCGTAGACGCCGGCATCGAGCAGCCCGTGGAAGAACGCGGGGAACCGCCAGGTCTCGGTCGCTCGCGCGGCGGCGAAGTCGGTGACCGGCCCGTCGCCGAAGAACACACTGAACATGTTGCCGGCCCGCGGAATCTGGTGTGCCACACCGGCATCGGACAGCGCCTCGCCGATCATCCCGACCAGGCGGTCGGCGTTGGCGTCCAACCGCGCATACACCTGCGCGTCGGCGGCCCGCAGGGTGGCCAGCCCGGCGGCCATCGCCACCGGGTTACCCGACAGGGTGCCCGCCTGATAGACCGGGCCCAGCGGGGCGAGGCGCCCCATCACCTCGGACCGTCCGCCGAATGCCGCCGCGGGCAGTCCCCCGCTCATCACCTTGCCGAAGGTGAACAGGTCGGCCTCCACCGGTTCCAGCCCGTACCAGCCCGACCGGCTGACCCGGAACCCGGTCATCACCTCGTCGACGATCAGCAGCGCCCCATGCTCGGCGGTGATGCGGCGCAACGCCTCATTGAACCCCGGCAGCGGCGGCACCGTGCCCATGTTGCCCGGGCTGGCCTCGGTGATGACGCACGCGATCTCGTCGCCGAACCGCTCGAACACGTCCTCGACCACCGCGACGTTGTTGTAGGGCAGCACCACGGTGTCGGCCGCCGCCGCGCCGGTGACCCCGGGCGAGGACGGCAGGCCCAGCGTGGCCACACCCGACCCGGCATCGGCCAGCAGGGCATCACTGTGGCCGTGATAGCAGCCGGAGAACTTCACGATCTTGGCGCGGCCGGTGTAGCCGCGGGCCAGCCGGATCGCGCTCATGGTGGCCTCGGTGCCGGAGTTGACCAGCCGCAACAGCTCGACCGGGGCGACCCGGTCGATGATCTCGCGGGCCAGTTCGGACTCCGACGGGGTGGGTGCGCCGAAGGACAGCCCGCCCACGGCCGCCCGCTGCACCGCCTCGACGACTGCGGGGTGGGCATGGCCGAGGATCATCGGCCCCCAGGAACTGACCAGGTCGACATAACGGTTGTCGTCGGCGTCGGTCAGCCAGCAGCCGGCGGCCGAGGTGATGAACCGCGGGGTGCCGCCCACCGAGGAGAACGCCCGCACCGGTGAGTTCACCCCGCCCGGGATGACGTCACAGGCCTCGGCGAACAACTTCGCAGACAGGTCGGTACTGCTCATGCCGACCAGTGTCCCAGCTTGCGCCGCCAGGTCCACTACAGGGTGTAGTGGCCAGGGCTTTCCCGACGATCACCCGGCGGGCGTGAGCGCGAAGACCGGGTGGTCGGCGTCGTCGGGCAGCTTGCGCCAGTAGCCCTCGACCACCTTGCCGGCCAGCGGCCGGTAGGCCGCCAGGATCGGCGCACGCTGGGCGACGAGCACCTCGGCGGCCACGTAGCCGGTGTCACCCACCGTCACCCGGGGGTCGGCACGCACGTTCTTGACCCAGTCGGCCTCGCCCCGGGTGGACACCAGGTACTTGACGCCGTCCACCTCGGGGACGATGACGGGAATCTGCTGCGGACGGCCGCTGCGGCGGCGCGTCACGGTCAGCGTCTGGGTGCCGCTCAACCCGGTCGCCATCGCGATCCGGTTGAACACCCGCGCGGTGAACCACGGGGGCTTGAGATAGGCCATACCTGGGAGTTTGATGGACGGTATGCAACTGCCGCAATGGCTGGCGCGATTCAACCGGCACGTCACCAACCCGATCCAGCGGATGTGGGCGGGCTGGCTACCGATGATGGGCATCCTCACCCATGTCGGGCGTAAGTCCGGCAAACAGTACCGCACCCCGCTGACGGTGTTCAGCACTCGTGACGGAGTGGCCATCCTGCTGACCTACGGACCGGACCGGGACTGGCTGAAGAACATCACCGCGGCCGGCGGCGGCACCATGCGTCGCCACACCAAGACCTTCGAGGTGACCGATCCGAGGGTGATGAGCAGGGCCGAGGCGGCCCCGGCGGTCACCGGCGCAGCGCGGCCGCTGTTCGCGCGGCTGCCGTTCGAGTCGGCGGTGCTGCTGCGCAGGAGCTGATCAGCGGCGCGGGCTGAGCAGGGCCGGAATCGGGCCCTTGGCCACGGTGGTGAACGGCACCTCGACGGGGAACTGCTCGTCGCGCGAGACGATCCGCATCGACCGCACGATCGTCGCGAGCGCCAGCGTGGTCTCCAGCATCGCGAAGTGCTCACCGATGCACGACCGCGCCCCGGCCGCGAACGGGACGAAGTGCCAGCGGTCGCGGCGTTTCATGGCCTCCGGGGTGAACCTGTCGGGATCGAACCGGTCCGGGTCGGGCCACAGCGCCGGATCCCGGTGCAGCGCATAGATGCCGACGGCCAGCAGGCTGCCCGCCTCGACCCGGTATCCGGCCACCTCGATGTCACGCACCGCGAGCCGCCCGACCCCGGCGGCCGGCGGGCACAGCCGCAGCGCCTCGCGCAGCACCTGAACCGTGTAGCTCAGCCCGGGGACGTCATCCGGGGTGAGCTGCCGGTCGCCGATCCCGGCGGCCTCGGCCGCGACCCTGTCCTGCACCTCGGGGTGATGCCCGAGGATCCACAGCGCGTAGGTCAGCGCGGTCGCGGTGGTGTCGTGGCCGGCCAGCATGAAGATCAGCAGATCGTCGCCGATGTCGTCGTCGGACAGCGGTCGCCCGGTCTCGGGATCGGTGGCCGCGATCAACGCGTGCACCAGCGGTGCGTCCCGGGACGGGTCGGCGCGGCAGGCAGCCAGGATCTCGGCGGTGACCTCGCGCATCGCCGCGACCGCCGCGCGGGCCCGCCGCCGCGCCGGGGTGGGCAGCCATCGGGGCGCGCGGAGGGGCCGCAGCGCACGGTCTGCGGTGTAGGACGAGGCCACGTGCATGTGCTCGGCGATCACCGTCGCCCGCTCGTTGAGGTCGATGCCGAGCACCGAACGCCCCAGCGACTGCATCGTCAGGTGTCGGCACTGCTCGTCGAGGTCGACCTCACCGCCCCGGCCATGGGCGTCGACGAAGTTCTGCGCCGCGCGCGACATGTGCCCCCCGAAGTCACGCACGTGGTGTCGGGTGAAGACCGGCTGCAGCGCCCGCTTGCGCGGCCGCCACGGCTCGTTGGGCAGCACGAACAGGCTGTCGCCGGCCATCGCACGGACCTCGTCGTGCACCACGCACCGTTCGGCGAGGGCGTCGCTGCGTCCGAGCACGTCCCGGATGCCCTCCGGAGAGAAGACCGCGACCAGCGGCGGGCACAACCAGGTGGGCGCCAACTGGACCCGGGTGACCGGCCCGCCGGCGGCGCGGATCACCAGCTGACCGGTGTCCAGCGTCCTGACCAGCTTCGTCAAGGTGCGAAACGACAGCGGGTTCCTCGGCACCCGCGGCAGTGCGGCGACCTCCCGGCCGACGTCGGTCAGGTTCCGCGTCGCCATCACGCCCGCCAGCGCAGGACCTCGCCACGGCCCGTGGTCATGATGCTGCCCGGCATCACCCGCAACCGGTACGGGGCCAGGCGCAGGACGGCGAAGGACTCGGCGGTCGGCCCGGCCTTCCATTGCGGGATGATCGCGGGGTCGTAGCCGACCGGTTCGGGTCCGGTGGCGAACTTCTCCCACACCGCCGCGCACGTCTCGTCGTCGGTGTACCACTCCACCAGGCAGTCCGCGGCACAGGTGTCCTGGGTGGCCGACCAGTAGCTGGCCGAGACATAGGGGTGCACGGCCAGGTGGTCGCGCTTGAGCGGGGTGGGGACGGTCGCCACCCAGCCGAACAGATCGGTGCCGTCCCACTCCCAGATCGGGTGCAGGATGCGGGTGCGCGGTCGGCCATCGGCGTCCACGGTGGCCACCGAGGCCCACACGATGGAGTGGGCCATCTCGACGAATGCCGGCGCGATCCGGTCCAGCGGCGTCACGACGAGTCAGCCTAGGCGGATCTTCCGGGGCCCGCGAGGCCCTCCGCGGTTACTCGTCGAGTTTGTTGCGGAACTCCTCGGTGTTGCGGTATTCGACCTGGCCCTCCCGATCGCTGATCTCGACCTTGCCCTTGTCCTGATCGTCGACCCAGTCGGTGACGGCCGTGCCGGCGACGGTGCCGCCGGTACCAGGCAACGTCGTGGTCGGCTGGTTGTCGGGGTTGGCCTCGGCCACCTTCCGAGCCTTCTCCCGATGCTCGTCGGTGACCTCGGGCTTCTCGGTGATCTGCTGTCGTGAAACGTCGTTGGCGTCCATGCGTTTCGGGCTGCCCGAATGTGTGATCTGCGAAACACCGATTCACGCCGGGACGCTGCGCAGCGCCACCGGCAGGCTGGGCAGGAAGTGCTGGCGCGCGAACGCGCGGATGTCGTCGGCGCTGTCCAGCGGTTGCGCGCTGGGCAGCAACAGCACCATCGCCGCGTAGCGCAGGATGCAATCGGCGAGGTCGTCCACGGCCGGCGGCCCGATCCGTTCGGCGAAACCGGGCGGGAAGATGACCCGCAGCGCCTCGGACATCCGCGCGATCGCGGCCTCGTGATAGCGCCCGGCCAGTTCGAGCACCAGACCGGGCTCATCGGTGATCATCTGGTGCAGCACCCGGTGGCTGCGGAACTTCAGGATCGACAGCGTGAACGCTTCGACGTAGTAGTTCGACTGGGGAGCGGTGCGTGTGAGTTCGTCGGCGATGTCGGCGAACAGCCGCACGTTCTCCCGCTCGATCACCGCACCGACGAGTTCGTCCTTGTTGGCGAAGCGCCGGTAGATCGTGGTGCGGCTGACCCCGGCACGGCGTGCGACGTCCTCGAGGGCGACCCGGCGGTAGCCGTGCCGCTCGAACTCGACGACGGCGGCGTCCAGGATCGTCACCGTCGCGGGCGACGAATCGGGCCGCGTCGCGGGCGACGAATCGGGCCGCGTCGCGGGCGACGAATCGGGCCGCGTCGCGGGCGACGAATCGGGCCGCGCCGCGGCGTCAGGACCGGGCATAGCCCTTGACGGCGTAGCCGCTGTAGCGCACCCGCATGGGCAGCCGGTCCCAGATCCAGTTCACCGGCTTCGACCGCCAGAACGCGGCGAAGCGCTGGTAGCGACGTTCCTGGGCGTCGCTCCATGGCAGCGCCAGCAGTTGGCGCGCCCGCGGCGGCAGCCCGCCGGTGGTCAGGAAGGCCGCCAACGGGTTGAACACCGGTGCGACCAGCCGCCACACCAGCGGGTGCACCGCCTTGGGTTTGGGAAAACCCTTGGTGACGTAGCCGACGCCGTACTTGGCGCTCGGGTGCGCGACGAGCACCTCGTCCATCATCCGATTCCAGTACTGCTCGAACTCGGCGTAACTGGCCGGCATCGGGCGGTCACTGACCCCGTAGCGCCGGTACCAGGTCTTGGATTCGAGGTAGATCTGTTCCTTCTCGGCGTCGCTGAGCCGGTGCACGAAGGTGTCGGCGAAGTACAGGACCTGTTCGACGAAAGTGGCGTGCGCCCAGAAGTAGGTGTCGGGATCGAGCGCGTGATAGCGACGGGCCTCCCGGCCGTCGGCGGCGGGTACCTCACCTTTGATCCCGTGGTGGAAATCGCGGACCTGGCCGCCGGCGTTCTCGTCCTCGGAGCCGTAGACGGTGTTGAAGATCGGCGGGATGGTGCGGCGCAGCCGCTCGGCGGTGTCGGCGAAGAAGGTGGAGTGGTCGTACACGCCTTGGCCGAGTTCGGCCAGCATGTTCTGCAGCACCGCCGGCCGGGGCCCGATCAGGTACATGCGGTTGTCGCCGAACCACCGCCAGACCAGCGATTCGGGCCCCAGCGGCAGCGCGTCGGGGGCTGGTTCGGCGGGTGAGCGATCGGCGGCCAGTTCCGTCATGGGAACAGTGTTACAGATTCTGCACTTTGTACCAACTAGCGCGAGGGTGCCGTGGCGGTAGTCACATCACCGGCGGAACTACAGGGAATGCACGTTCGCGCCGTTCGGGGCAATCAGCGCGAGCGGCGCAGCTGGGCGATCGCCACCACGGCGAGCACCCCGGCCGCCGTCGCCAGCAGCAGTGACAGCGTCACCAGCGGCGCGTAGTAGACCACCGAGACTGTGGCGGGCTCCCCGTCCAGGACCGGCGCCACCGTCACCTCGCGGCTGGCGGCCAGCCAGCTCAGCACGCTGCCGGCGGCGGCCGGCACGGCCAGCAGCAGCAGCACCACCAGGGCACCGCGGCGGCTCACGACGACGGCTCCGGCGGGATCCGCTCCTCCAGCAGATTCGTCAGCGCGGCACGCAACTGCTGGTGCTTGCGGGCCCACGCCTGCGCGGTGCGGTCGTTGGTCAGCCGCACCCCGATGCCGGTACGGCCCCGCGGCACCCCGGTGAGCTCCCCGAGCGCCCGGGCGTACTGCCATTTCGGCGTCTCCGCCCCGGTGGCCTCCGGATAGATCCGCACGATGTCGTCGGTGCTGGTGACCTCGGTGCCCTGGCGCAACGCGTCGGCGGTCAGCTCCACCGAGGTGTGGATCCGGGCCGCCTTGACCTGAATCGACAGGAACAGGGTGACCAGGACGAAGAAGATCCCGGGCACCACCCACTGGATTCCGTAGCCCGCCGAGAGCTGGATCATCGCCATCGCGAAACCGGCCAGCGGACCCGCCAGCACCCACAGCCAGCTGGCGCCCTGCTCGTAGAACAGCACCTCGGGGGCGTTGGCCTGATCGGCGGGTTCGCTCACGGCGTCCCCTCCCGGGCGTACCACTCGCGCGCTCCCGGCTGGACGAACACGGCGACCCCGACCAGCATCGGCAGCAGCGCCAGCAACACCAGCGGCTGGGCCACCCCGGCCCCCACCGCCAGCAGCAGCACGACCACCAGGATCGCGAACACCAGCCCGAAGGTCGCCATGCGTGAGCGGACGTCGCCCCGGCGCGCGCGCCCGGCCAGGAACGCCAGCGCCGCCGCCGCGACGGCCGCCCCGGCCCCGCTGTAGCGGTAGATGGTCAGGTAGTCGCGCACCGCCTCGTCGGAGATGGTGTCGGGCAGCGCCGCACGCGCGGCCTCATAGCTGGCGGTGGCGGCCATCAGCCCGCCGACGATCATGATCACCGCGCTGCCGACGAAGCACCAGAACGCGATGTCGACCGTGCGGGGCCGCTTCGACGACTCGGGCGATGGGGACATGGTCGGGTCAGCCTAGCGAATCAGCGGGTGAAGAACTCGTGGGCGTCCTTGCGGTGCAGCAGATACACCCCGCCCGCGAGCAGCACGGACCCGAAGATCGCCGCGGCGGCGTAGCCGACCTCGGCGGGCATCGGCCGTTCGCCGGTGAACAGGTTGGTCACCGAGTACACCACCGAGGCGATCGCGCCACCGGTGAGCAGCGTGCGCGCCCACCGGTACCCCTGCCGCATCAGCAGCAGGAAGGTCGCGACGACGGCCGCCAGCACCGCCACGAACACCAGTGAGATGGCGATCATCAGCCCGCCCGGCCGCTGCGCCGCAGCCAGCAGGTCGATGACATAACCGGCCACCATCAGCGGCAGCGCCACCGCCCACAACCAGAACGCGGTGTCCACGTCGACCGGTCTGGCCGGCGGCACGCTCGGCGAGGTCACGACAGCCACCGGGCCGCGTCGAGGGCCCAGTAGGTCAGCACGATGTCCGCACCGGCGCGCCGGATACCGGTCAGCGTCTCGAGTGCCACGGCGCGCAGATCGATCCAGCCGTGTTCGGCGGCCGCGCAGATCATCGCGTACTCGCCGGAGACCTGATAGGCCGCGACCGGCACCGCCGACACCCGGGCGGCGGCGGCCACCACGTCGAGATAGGCCATCGCGGGCTTGACCATCACGATGTCGGCACCTTCGGCCAGGTCGAGTTCCACCTCGTGGACGGCCTCGCGGGCGTTGCCCGGTTCCTGCTGGTAGGTGCGACGGTCCCCGTCCAGGCTGGAGGCGACGGCCTCGCGGAAGGGTCCGTAGAAGCCCGAGGCGAACTTCGCCGCATAGGCCAGGATCGCGGTGTCGGTGAAACCGGCGGCATCCAGGCCGTCGCGGATGGCCGCGACCTGGCCGTCCATCATGCCGCTGGGGCTCACCACGTGGGCACCCGATTCTGCTTGCGCCACAGCGAGTTCGACATAGCGCTCGTTGGTGGCGTCGTTGTCGACACGGCCCGCCCCGTCCAGCACGCCGCAGTGACCGTGATCGGTGAACTCGTCGAGACAGGTGTCGGCCATCAGCACGGTGTCGTCGCCGACGTCGGCGACCAGATCGCGCAGCGCGACGTTCAGGACGCCCTCGGCGTCGGTACCGGCCGAGCCGGCCGCGTCCTTGTGCTCGTCGCACGGGACGCCGAACAGCATCAGCCCGCCGACCCCGGCCTCGACAGCCTCGGCGGCCGCCCGGCGCAGCGACTCACGGGTGTGCTGCACGACACCGGGCATCGAGGCGATCGGGCGCGGCTCGGAAATGCCGTCGGCGACGAACATCGGCAGCACCAGATGCCTGGGTTGCAGCGTGGTCTCGGCGACCAGGCGACGCATGGCCGGAGTCGATCGCAACCGCCGCGGCCGATGACGGGGAAACGCCACGAGCGCACCTCTCCTTGTCCGCGAAAGGGGGAGTTCCTAGCGGCGGCGGCTCTTCTTGCGCGGTGGCGGCAGGGCGCCCTCCGCCCGCAACCGCGCCGCATGCTCGGCCAGGGCCTCCACCAGCGGGCCGACCGCGGCCACCTCCGGCTGCACGTCGACACGCAGACCGAACTCCGCTGCGGTTTCCGCGGTCTTGGGCCCGATGCAGGCGACGATCGTGCGCGCGTGCGGCTTACCGGCGATGCCGACCAGGTTGCGCACCGTCGAACTGGAGGTGAAGCACACCGCGTCGAAACCACCGGTCTTGATCATCTCGCGGGTGTGCGCCGGCGGCGGGGCCGCCCGCACCGTGCGGTAGGCGGTGACATCCTCGATCTCCCAGCCCCGTTCGCGCAGCCCCTCGGCCAACGTCTCGGTGGCGATGTCGGCGCGCGGCAGCAGCACCCGGTTCACCGGGTCGAAAACGTCGTCATACGGCGGGAATTCGTCCAGCAGACCCAGCGACGACTGCTCACCGGTCGGGACCAGCTCGGGGTTGATCCCGAAGGCGCGGACCCGGTCGGCGGTGGCCTGTCCGACGCAGGCGATCTTCACCCCGGAGAACGCCCGGGCGTCGAGCCCGAACTCGTTGAACTTCTCCCACACGGCGCGCACCGCGTTGGTCGAGGTGAACACCACCCACTGGAACCGTCCGTCCACCAAACCCTTGACGGCCCTTTCCATCTGGGCGGGGCTGCGCGGGGGTTCGACGGCAATGGTCGGCACCTCGATCGGCAGAGCGCCGTGGCCGACAAGGCGTTCGCTCATCTCACCGGCCTGATCCTTGGTACGCGGCACCAGCACCGTCCAGCCGTACAGCGCGCGGCTCTCCCACCAGTTCAGCTTGGCGCGGTTGGTGACGGTGCGGCCGATGGTGACCACCAGCGGCCCGGCCAACGGGCCGGCCGGCGGGGTGTCGCTGGCCGCCGCGGCCAGGGTGTTCTTGTCCAGCAGGCCGGCCAGCGTCGTCTCCAGCGAGCGCTGCTGGCAGGTGGTGCCGTTGGCCGTCACCACGGCCGGGGTGGTGTCGGCCAGCCCGAAGTCGATCAGCGTGCGCGCCGCCTCGGGCAGGTGCGAGGCCGTCGCGTGCAGGATCAGCGGACCGGGAGCCGCGGCCAGCGCAGCCCAGTCCACATCGCCACGCACGTCGGCCACGGTGTGCGCCGAACCCAGCGGCAGGCCCGCATAGGTGGGCACCGCGGTGGTGTCCGGCAGGCCCGGCACGATCTCGAACGGCAACTGCGTCTTGGCCAGCGCGTTGACCTCGGTGATCACCGAGTCCACCGACAGCGGGTCGCCGGCGACCAACCGGACCACGTCGGCACCGGCCTTGGCCTCGGCGGCCAGCGTCTTGGCCACCTCGGCGGGGTCTCCCAGCGCCGGGCGCACATCGGGGCCACCCGGGATCACCGGTTCGTCCCCGGAGTCGGCCCGCCCGCCGCCGGACTTGTCGGTCTTGGCCACCTCCGGCAACGGGCCCGACGGCGGTGGCAGCTCGGCCCCGACGAGGGCCAGCACCGCTTCGGGCACATCGGGATCGGTGAACACCAGCGCGGCGTGGGCCAGCACCGTGCGGGCTCGTGCGGTCAGCAGGCCCGGGTCCCCGGGCCCGGAACCGACGAACGTGATGCGGCCGGGCTTGCCCTTGCGCCCTCGCATGCCAATCTGGCGAGTCATGTGTCTCTCCCGCGTTCGTCCAACAGATCGCGCGCTCCCAGCTCGAACAACTCCTCGGCCACCGAGAGCCCCAGCTCCCGTGCCCGACCGGGTGTCCCGATGCCGGACGCACGGATCACATCGGATCCGTCTAGCGTCGCCACGCAGCCGCGCAACGACAGCTCTTCGAAGACGCGGCCGTCCTCATCGATCGACTCGACCACCTCAGCGATCGCGCCTACCGGTGCGGAGCAACCCGCCTCCAGTTCGGCCAGCAAGGCTCGCTCCGCGGTGACCGCGGCCCGGGTGTCGGCGTCATCGAATTCCGCCAACAGTTCCGCGAGCCCGGTATCGCCGGCACGGCACTCGACTGCCAACGCCCCCTGGGCCGGCGCCGGCAACATCTGTACCGGCTCCAGCGCCTCAGTGACGGCGTCGAGACGACCGATGCGGGCCAAACCCGCCCGGGCCACGACGACGGCGTCGAGATCACCGCTGCTTACCCTGTTCAACCTGGTATCTAGGTTGCCTCTTAGGGGGCGGATTTCCAAACCGAGACCCAGTGCTCTAAGCTGTGCCGCCCGCCGCGGGGACGAGGTCCCGATCACCGAGCCGGCCGGCAACTCTCCGAGCACCAGTCCGTCCCGTGCCACCAGGGCGTCCCTGGGGTCCTCGCGCACCGGAATCGCCGGGATGACGAACCGCGGATCGGCGGCCGTCGGCAAATCCTTGTAGGAGTGCACGGCCAGGTCCACGGTGCCCTCGGCGATGGCCTCGCGCAGGGCGGCGGTGAACACGCCGACGCCGATGTCGGCGATGGGCGCGCTGGAGCGGTCCCCGGCGGTGGACACGATCACCAGCTCGGCCTCGTGCCCGGCGGCGGTCAGCGCGTCGCGCAGCACGCCGGCCTGGGTGGTGGCCAGCAGGCTGCCCCGGGTACCTATGCGAATCACGTGATGTTTCCCGGTCGGCTCTGAATACGCGACGGAGTCACTCGGTCTTGTCGAGATCGGTTGCCACCAAAGGTAGTTCGCCAGCAGCGACCGCATCGACGGCCTGCTGGTCGAGTTCGAACAGTTCGCGGAGCGCCTCGGCGTAGCTGTCCCCGCCGGGTGCGCTGGCCAGCTGCTTGACCCGCACCGTCGGCGCGTGCAGCAGTTTGTCGACCACGCGGCGCACGGTGTTGGCCACCTCGTCGCGGTGCGCGGCCTCCAGCCCGGGCAGCCGGTTGTCCAGCCTGAGCAGCTCGGCCTCGACCACGTCGGCGGCGCGCTGGCGCAACGCGGTCACGGTCGGGGTGACCTCGGCCATCCGCTGGCCGGCCAGATAGTTGGCCACCTCGGCGGCCACGATCGCCCGCGCGGCCTCGGCGTCCGAGGCGGCGGCCCGCGCCGACGGCTCGCGCTGGATGCGATCCATGTCGACGACGAACACGTCGGGCAACCCGGCAACCGCCGGGTCCACGTCGCGCGGCATCCCCAGATCGCAGATCACCAGCTGCTTGGGATCGTGCACGTGGGCCAGCCCGCGGTGCACGTCGGCCAGCGAGACGACCGGGCGCACCGCACCGGTGCAGCTCACCACGATGTCGGCGTCGGTCAGCAGCGGCGGCAGATGGTCGAACGGGAAGGCCTCGGCCTCGGCGCCGTGCCCGCGGATGATCTCGGCGAGCCGCTTGGCGCGCGGCAGGGTCCGGTTGACCACATGGATGCGCTCGACCCCGGCACGGATCAGCTGCCGGGCGGCCAGG
>JAXHTL010000125.1:11679-14514 GCA_034190095.1 Actinomycetota bacterium | reverse complement strand
GCCGGGTCGATGTCGAGTTCGGCGTCGGCGTGCAGTTGGTGGCCGATCCAGCGCATCCGGACGCTGCGTACCGCGCGTACCCCGGGCTCGGCGGCCAGCGTCTGCTCGGCGGTGTCGACGAGGGAGGGATCGACCCCGTCGAGCAGGCGCCGGAAGACGTCGCGCACCGCGGTGCGCAGCACCGCCAGGATGGCCACGGTGATGACCAGCCCGATGATCGGGTCGGCCAGCGGGAACCCCAGCGCCACACCGCCCGCGCTGCCCAGCACCGCCAGTGAGGTGAATCCGTCGGTGCGGGCGTGCAACCCATCGGCCACCAGGGCGGCCGAGCCGATCCGCTGACCGACCCGGATCCGGTAGAGAGCCACCCACTCGTTGCCGATGAAGCCGACCACCCCGGCCAGCGCGACCCACCCGACATGGTCGATGTGCTGGGGGTGGATGAGCCGCTGCACGGCTTCGTATCCGGCGATGATCGCCGACGCGGCGATCACCGCGACGACGAACAGCCCGGCCAGGTCTTCGGCGCGTCCGAACCCGTAGGTGTAGCGGCGCGTCGCCGCTTTGGCGCTGAGCGCGAACGCGATCCACAACGGCACCGCGGTCAGCGCATCCGAGAAGTTGTGGATGGTGTCGGCGGCCAGGGCCACCGAACCGGAGATGGCGACGATGACGACCTGGGCGATCGCGGTGACGCCGAGCACGACGAGGCTGATCTTCACCGCGCGGATGCCCGCGGCCGAGGATTCCAGCGCGCCGTCGACGCTGTCGGCGGCGTCGTGGGAGTGCGGCGCGAAGATCCCCGTGATCACACCGCGAAGTCCGCCCGGGTGGTCGTGATGGTGGTCGTGGCGGTGGTGGTTGTGGTGCCCGGTCATCGGTCGGCCTCAGCGCTGGTGGGCAGCGGCGCAACGTCGTGGCGATGGTGCGAGGGCACTCCGGGGCCGGCGTGCTCGGCATTGAACACCGCGTCGGTGACCAGCTGGCGGATGTGCTCGTTCTCCAGGCTGTAATAGATCGTGGTGCCGGCGCGACGGGTGCTCACCAGGCGCGCCATCCGCAGCTTGGCCAGGTGCTGGGAGACCGACGGCGCTGGTTTGTCGACCCGTTCGGCGAGCTGGTTGACCGACAGTTCCGCTGCGGTGAGAGCCCACAGCACCTGGATGCGGGTCGGGTCGGCGAGCATCCGGAAGATCTCGACGATCAGGCGCAACTGATCCTCGGCGATCGGCGCCGGATCCTGCGTACCTGCATTCATACGCAGATAGTAGCCAAGGAGGCAGCCGTCTGACCAGGTCTGCGGTCCGGCCCTCGGTCAACGGGACCAGCGGCGCCCCGCCGGCCTAGAAGATCAGACCCTGGGCAGTGCTGGTGGCGGCGGCGAACCGCTTCTGCACGTCTTCCCAGTTGACCACGTTCCAGAACGCGGTGACGTAGTCGGCTTTGACGTTCTTGTACTGCAGGTAGTAGGCGTGCTCCCACATGTCGACCTGCAGCAGCGGGATGATGCCCAGCGGAACGTTGGCCTGCTGGTCGTAGAGCTGGAAGGTCAGCAGCCGCTGGCCCAGGGTGTCGTAGCCGAGGACGGCCCACCCCGATCCCTGCAGGCCGTTGGCGGCCGCGGTGAACTGCGCGCGGAACCTGTCGAACGACCCGAACTGGTCGTCGATGGCCGCGGCGAGCTCGCCGGTGGGCTTGTCGCCGCCGTTGGGGGACAGGTTCTTCCACCAGATCGTGTGGTTGACGTGACCGCCGAGATGGAACGCCAGGTTCTTTTCGTTGAGGAAGATCGTCGCGTGATCGCCGTCGGCTCGGGCCTCCTCGAGTTTGGCGATGGCGTCGTTGAGCCCCTTGACGTAGGTCGCGTGGTGCTTGCCGTGGTGGATCTCGTTGATCTGCCCCGAGATGTGGGGTTCGAGTGCGCCGTAGTCGTAGTCCAGGTCGGGCAGGGTGTACTCGGCCATCAGGTTCCTCTCGGCTGTGGAGTGCGGCACCACCCGCAGGTCGCGGTGTCCGGATTCCAACCTAGGGCCGCAGACATATATCTGTCTACCTCCACACGTGTTCAGCTGTTAAGGTAAGTTGGCGCGAGTCGAGCGCTTCCTGTCAGCTACCGAGATTGGTCGAGCGCCCATGGCCGACGACGAGAAGACCCGGTGGGCAATCGATGTCATGACCGCCTGGATCGACGAACGCGATGACGACCTGCTGCACGCGCGGATCGACAGCTACCTGCACGAGGCGGGCGGTGCCAGAGTCCACAGGAAATCCTGCAGACCATCGCGGTGACGCTGTCCCGGCAGGGCGCCGCACCGGAATGACGCCGGCGGGCGGTCAGGCGGCGGAACCGGCCCGCCGCCAGGCCCGTCCGCCGAGCAGTCGCAGTCCGTTGAGCGCCACGAGGATCGTCGAGCCCTCATGGCCGGCCACCCCGAGCGGAAGGGGCAGGTGGCCGACGAGATCCCAGGTGACCAGGATGACGATGGCGGTCGCGGCGAGGGCGAGATTGGCGATGACGACGCGCCGGGTGCGGCGGGCCAACGCCATCACGGTCGCGATGGTGGCCAGATCGTCGCGCACGGTCACCGCGTCGGCGGTGTCCAGTGCCAGGTCGGCCCCGGAGCGGCCCATCGCGACCGAGGTGTGCGCCGCGGCCATCGCCGGCGCGTCGTTGATTCCGTCGCCGGCGACCAGGACGCGTCGGCCCTGCTGCTGGAGTTCGGTGACGGCATCGGCCTTCTGGTCGGGCAGCAATTCGGCCCGCACCTCCTCGATTCCGACCTGGTCGGCCAGATGTCGTGCCGCGCAGCGATTATCGCCGGTGATCAGGACCGG
>JAXHTL010000125.1:0-11579 GCA_034190095.1 Actinomycetota bacterium | reverse complement strand
GGAGTTCGGTGACGGCATCGGCCTTCTGGTCGGGCAGCAATTCGGCCCGCACCTCCTCGATTCCGACCTGGTCGGCCAGATGTCGTGCCGCGCAGCGATTATCGCCGGTGATCAGGACCGGAGCGTGAGTGGTGAGCGCTGCCATGGCACCCACCGCACGCACCGCCTCGGGGCGCAGGCGATCGTGGAGTGCCAGGACCCCGACGGGCCGGCCATCGAGGACGACAACCACAGCGGTGGCCCCATCACCTTCGATCTGCGCCGCGACGGCCGGTGTGCGAGTGCCGAGGCCGCCCGGGCTCAGCACTTCGACCACCCCACCCGTCACCTCGGCGCGTACCCCGCGGCCGGGCAGTGCGCGGAACTCGCGGACCGTCGGGATCTCCGCGCCGCGAGCGCGTGCCGCAGCCACCACCGCGCGACCAAGCGGATGCTCGCTGCCGCTCTCCGCGGCCGCGGCCACGCTCAGCACGTCGTCGTCGCTCAGGTCCGCGGTCAGGGCCACGATGTCGGTCAGCTGCGGGGTGCCGGTGGTCAGAGTTCCGGTCTTGTCCAACGCGACGAGGTCGGCGTCGGCGAGGCGTTCCAGGGCCAGGGCCGACTTGATCAGCACCCCGTGGCGTCCGGCGTTGGCGATGGCCGACAGCATGGGCGGCATGGTGGACAACACCAGCGCACACGGCGACGCGACGATCATGAACGTCATCGCCCGCAGCAGCGTCGACTGCAGGTCGGCACCGGCCAGCAGCGGGACGGTGAACAGAGCGACGGTGGCCACCACGACCACGACCGAATAGCGCTGCTCGATCTTGTCGATGAACAACTGGGTCTTGGCCTTGGTGGCCGAGGCCTCGGCCACCATTGCCACGATCCGCGCGACGACGGTGTCGGACGGATCCCGGGTGACCCGGATGCGCAGTGCGCCTGAACCGTTGAGCGTTCCGGCGAAGACCTCGTCACCGACCGTCTTGGCCGCCGGCATCGGTTCGCCGGTGATGGTGGACTGGTCCGCTTCGGAGGCTCCGTCGATGACGACACCGTCGGCGGAGACCCGTTCGCCGGGGCGGACCACGACCACATCGTCCACCCGCACCTGGCGCGCCGGGATCGTGTGCTCGGCTCCGGCCCCGTCGACGATGACGGCTTCCTGCGGGGACAGGTCCAGCAACCCGTTCACCGAATCCCGGGTGCGCCTGGTGGCGATGTCCTCCAGCGCGCCCGAGGTTGCGAAGATGACGATCAACAGGGCGCCGTCGAAGATCTGCCCGATCGACGCCGCCCCGATCGCCGCGAGCACCATCAGCAGATCGACGTCGAGGGTCCTGTCCCGCAACGCCACCAGCCCGTCCCGGGCCGGCGCCCAGCCTCCCGCGGCGTAGCAGGCCAGATACAGCGCCCACGAAAGCCATTGCGGGGCGTTGGCCAGTTGCGCGACGGCGCCGGCGGTGAACAGGACCAGGGCCAGCGTCGCCCACCGCACCGAGGCCACCGCCCAGGCATCGGCCGGCAGGGGGACCCGGCGATCGGGTTTCGCAGCCGCGGCCGTGTGTGCGGCGGGGGAATCAACCTCTGCACTCACGTATACCTGTATACATGTAGAACTCTACATGTCTGAACCCGGTACCCGGATACGTGCTTCAATGGTGCTCATGGGACACGGGGTCGAGGGGCGCGCCACGCCCCCGGCCACCCTGGACGCCGACTCGGCGCTGACGGTGGCCGAAACGCTGCAGGCGCTCGCCTCACCGAAACGGCTGCTGATCCTGACCCGGCTGCGGCAGGCGCCGTGCACCGTCACCGACCTCTCGGTCGCTGTGGGGATGGAACAGCCCGCGGTGTCGCACCAGCTCCGGCTGCTGCGCGCGCTCGGGCTGGTCACCGGCGACCGCACCGGACGCAACATCGTCTACCGGCTCTACGACAACCACGTCGCCCAGTTGCTCGACGAGGCGATCTACCACATCGAGCACCTGCGGCTCGGCGCGCGCGACACCACCGCCTGACGCGCCTTCATCAAATCTTGAGGAAACCGCTAGCGGACCCACAATCTGCGCGGACACCCTCGCAAGGGTGAACACCACAGCAAAATCCGTTCTGCTCGCCGCCGCCGCGCTGACTGCCGGCATCACGCTCTCGGCCTGTGCCGGGTCCAGCCAGGACCCAGCCGCCTCAACGCCGTCCGCGGACACCGTGACCACCTCGGTCATGCCGGTAACCGATGTCGCGCACAACCAGTTCGACGTCATGTTCTCCCAGCACATGATCCCGCACCACCAGCAGGCCATCGAGATGAGCGACATGGTGCTCGGCAAGCAGGGCGTCGACCCGCGAGTGGTGGACCTGGCCGAGCGGATCAAGGCCGCGCAGACACCCGAGATCGAGCAGATGCGGGGTTGGCTGGCCAAGTGGGGCGTACCCGAGATGACCGGGATGGGCATGGCGGGAGGCGGCATGCCGGGCCATCAGATGGGGCCCGACAATTCGATGATGCCGGGGATGGGCGGTGCGCCGATGGCCGGCATGATGTCGGCCGCCGAGATGACCGAACTGCAGAACGCGCAAGGGCCAGCGGCCACCAAGCTGTTCCTCGACCACATGATCCGCCACCACGAGGGCGCGATCACCATGGCGCGCAATGAGATCGACAGGGGCGTCGACCAGGACACCATCGCGCTCTCCGAACGCATCATCGTCGACCAGCAACGTGAGATCGACGAGATGAAGCAGATCCTGGCCTCCCTGTGACTCACCGGCCGATCGGCAGCGTCACGGTGACGGTGGTGCCCTGACCCGCGCCGGCGCTGGCCGCCACGATGCTTCCGCCGTGGGCTTCGGTCAGCGCCTTGGCGATGGCCAGGCCGATGCCGGCGCCGCCGTGTTGGCGGTCGCGTGCCGCGTCGGCGCGATAGAACCGTTCGAAGATGCGGGGAAGGTGCTCGGCACCGATGCCCGCGCCGGTGTCGGTCACCGCGATGGTCAACCAGTCGGAGTCGGCGTGGGCACGCAGCCGTACCTGGCCGCCGGACGGGGTGTGGCGCAAGGCGTTGTCGAGCACATTGCCCAGCACCTGCCCGATGCGTTGCGGATCCACCCGCACCTGCGGAAGCCGACCCCCGTCGGCGCCGGCCAGGGTGACGCCCTTGCCGGCGTAGCGGTCGCGGGCGGCAGCCAGGGCGGCGTCGATCACCTCGCCGGCCTCCACCCAGCGTGGCGAGATCGCGATGCGGCCCTCTTCGGCCTGCGCCAGAGCCGCGAGATCGGCGGAGAAGCGGACCAGCCGCCGCGTCTGATCGCGCAGCACTGCCACGGTCTGCGGATCCAGCTCCTTGACCCCGTCCTCGATCGCCTCGGTGTAGGCGTCCAACACCGACACCGGGGTGCGGATCTCGTGGGCGAGGTCGGCGAACATCTGACGGCGGTCCGTGTCGACCGTGTCCAATCGCCGCGCCATGCGGTTGAAGGCGTCGGCGAGATCGGCGAACTCCCCGCCGAGACGCGGCGGAGACACCCTGCTGTCGAACTGCCCCCGCGCGACCGCGGTTGCCGCTGCCGACAATTCGGCGACCGAGCGCTGCAGGCGGCGGCTGAAATAGGCGGTCACCACCATCGCGGTCAGGCCGGCGACCCCGACCGCCACGCCGATGGCGATCACCGTGGCATACCGATAGGCCTCCTCGGCGTGCAGCAGGCCCTCGGGGTGGTCGCCCATTCCCGCGCGTTCGAGATGCTCGTGGAACAGTGGCGGCCCGACCACCGCGGCGACCGCCAACGTCGTCGCGCCCCCGGCCAGCATGACCACCGCCTGGGCCAGCAGCAGCCGCCACCCGATACCGGCTCCGCGCCCCTCGACCAGCGCCCTCACCGGCCGGCGCCCATCCGGTAGCCCACGCCGCGGACGGTGATGATGTAGCGCGGCCTGCTGGCATCCTCCCCGAGTTTGCGGCGCAGATGGCCGATGTGGACGTCGATGAGGTGGTCGTCACCGAACCAGGGATCGTCGCGCACCTTCTCGAGCAGTTGCCGGCGTCCGAACACCACGCCCGGTCGCGCCGACAGCGTGTCGAGCAGGTCGAACTCGGTCCGGGTCAGCAGCACCGGTTGGTCGTCGACGAAGACCTCGCGGGCGGCGACATCGATGCGCAGGCCGCCGATGGTGCGCGACTGTGGTCCCGCGCTCGGCGCTGCCTCGCCGCCCGGCGAGGGCAGGGCGCGGGGGCGACGCAGCATCGCGCGGATCCGGGCGACCAGTTCGCGGGGGCTGAACGGTTTGGTCATGTAGTCGTCTGCGCCGACCGTCAGCCCGAGCACGGTGTCGAGTTCGGTGTCCCGCGCGGTGAGCATCACCACATAGGCATCCGAGAACGTGCGCAACTGCCGGCACACTTCCAGACCGTCGGTGCCGGGCAAGCCGACGTCGAGGATGACCACGTCAGGGTCGATCTCGCGGGCCAGCGCGATCGCCTGATCACCGTCGGTCGCGACGGTCACCTCGAACTGCTCACGGTGCAGATAACTCGCGACGACCTCCGCCAGGGCGGCCTCATCGTCGACCACGAGTGCCCGATAGCCCGGAGAGGTGGAACTCGGACTGCGCTGCATGACCAACATCCTGCCCTCGCGCAGCAAGCAGCAGCGAAGCCCGAACGAGGGAAGGCGAGTCGCACAACCCCGGGGAACTATTGCCCGCCGATGCGCGACCATGACTAGGTGAACTGCGAGGTGGCTCGGGAGGCGCTGTCGGCACGCCTCGACGGTGAGCGCGAACCGGTGCCCGCAGTGCGGGTCGACGAGCACCTCGCCGGCTGCGCGGAGTGCCGCGCCTGGCACAGCCAGGTGAGCGGGCAGGCCGACATGCTGCGCCGGCTGGCCCGCCAGCCCCCGGTGGCGGCCGTGGACGACAGGTCGCAGCACCCACAGGTGAGCTCGGCCGGCGCGCTGCACTGGAAGAGATGGGCGCTGCTTGCCGCCGGGCTCGCCCAGTGCGGCCTCGGCCTGGCCCAGGCCTTCGGGCTGGGGCTCGGACTGCAGCACGGCCCCGACATGGGCGGTGGTCATCTGTTCAACGAATCCACCGCCTGGTCGCTGGCACTCGGACTGGTGATGGTCGCGGCGGCGATCCGGCCCGTCATCGCCGCGGGCCTGGCGGGCGTGCTCGCGGCATTCGTGGCGGTCCTCGCGGTCTACGTCGTCGTCGACGGACTGTCCGGCGCCGTCACGCCGGGGCGGGTGCTCAGCCACCTTCCGGTGGTGTTGGCAGCGGTGCTGGCGGCACTGGTGTGGCGCGACAACGCCGCGGCGCCGCCGCCGTCACCGAACCAGGGTGAGCGCGACGGCGACATCAGGCTGCCGCGCCATGCCTCGCGCGGGCGCCGGCGCGGGCATCTGTGGCCCACCGACGACTCGGCGGCCTGAGCTCGCTCAGAGCATCACCCCGAACATGATGGCCATCCCGGCGGCCATCGTCACCTGGCCCGCGATGCCGAAGAACTGGATCACCGGCGTCTCCGGTTCGGCGCGGCGCCGGACGAAGTACACGTAGAGCCATACCACCGCCGCCACGGCGAACCCGGCGGTGCACAGCCAGTTCAACCCGGTCACGAACGGGGGCGTCACGTCGCTGGGTGCCGCGCCGGCCATGTCCGCCATGTCCGCACCGGGCATGCTGTGCCCGCCGTGGTGGTGCCCCCCGTGGCCCCCGCCGCCGGTCCCGTCGGCGGGCGCGGGCAGCAGATCGCCGCTCATCACCGCGTACATCCACGCCATGGCCAGCATCATCGCCGCGTGATAGGCGTTGGCGACCCGGTGTCCGGCCTGGGCGAAGGTCACCACGACGAACCACACCGCGGCGAGCCCGAAGAACACCATCGGGCCGGTGGTGGGCAGGGCAGCCCCGTGTGGCCAGGCCATGACCACCATCGCGACGGCCATGACGATGTGCAGAGCGCCGCTGACGAGATAGGTGGGCGAGCGCCGGTGCGCGGCGCTGGCGGCGGCGAACAGCACGCCGGTGACGACGAAGAGCGCGGTGACGAACCAGCGCAGCAGCAGGTCCTCGATCATCGGCCGGTGTCCGGACGGCGGCTCGTTGCGGCAGCGTTCACTCGGTCGGCTTTCGTTCGGGGGCAGAAGGCTTGTCTGCAATGGTCGGACCGGGTCCGGCGAAAGTTCCACCGGCGCGACATCGTCTACGACTACCGGTCGTAGACTGGCGGGACCACGTGGTATTCGGTGAGAAGGTTCGCAGGCGACAGTGACGACGATTCAGGCGAGGAAGCCGGCGTCAGCTTGGCACAGGCTGGCGCCGATCGTGCTGCTCGCCGCCGTGGCGGCGGGTCTGATCTGGTACGCCTGGGGCAGCCGCGCCCACGTCTACGCCGTGACGGGGGACTCGTTCCCCGGAACCGCGACCGCGGTCGCCGAGCCGTTGGGGTATTTCCTGGCCACCCTGGCCGGCGCGCTGACCATCGGCGGGTTGACCTACATCGTCGTCACCGCGCGCCCCGACCAGCGCGGCGTCATCGACGAACGCACGTTTCTGGTGCACGTCCTCACCGAACGGGCCGCTGCGCTGTGGGCGCTGCTGGCCGCGGCGATGATCGTCGTGCAGGGCGCCAGCGACGCCGGAGCGCCGGTATTCCAGGTGGTCCAAGGCCCCTTCCTGATCGACGCGGTGCTCGCCTCGGAGGTGGCGCGGGCCTGGATCGCGGTCGCCGTGGCGGCCGCCGTGGTCGCGGTGACCGTCCGGCTGTCGGTGCGCTGGACCGCGCACGCGGTCCTGCTCATCCCGGCCGTCATCGGCGTCATCGCGGTGCCGGTCAACGGCAACGCCGCCCAGGGGCCCGACCACGACTACGCCACCAGTGCCGCGATCGTGTTCGCGGTCGCGCTGGCGGTGCTGATCGGGCTGCGCCTGGCGTCAGCGCTCGCGTTGCCCGGTGAGCCGGTGCCGCAGCGGGTGCTGGCGGTGCGGATCGGCCTCGGCGCGGTCGCGCTCGGCTACGGCGCCGCCCTGCTCGCCGTCCTGCTGGGCCCGGACGGTCTGACCGGCTCCGGGTACGGCCGCGCCGGCGCGGTGGCAGCGGGACTGCTGGCGCTGTTGTGGGTCGCCGATGTGGCCGCGGCCACCTCGCAGCGGGGCCGTGCGGCGGTGCAGTCACGCGTGGGCACCGTGGCCGGCACGGCGGCCGCACTGGCCCTGCCCGCGGTGGTCGCGGTGATGGCCACCCAACCGGCGGCCCGGTTCCTGCGCCACGAGTTCACCACCTGGGACGTCTTCCTCGGCTACGAGCTGCCCTCCCCGCCGGACGCGGTCACGCTGTTGACCGTCTGGCGGTTCGACACGTTCCTGGGCGGGGCGGCGCTGGTGCTGGCCGCGCTGTACACGCTGGGCTACGTGCGGTTGCGCCGGCGCGGGGACAGCTGGCCGGCGGGCCGGCTGATCGCCTGGCTGGCCGGCTGCCTGGTGCTGCTGGTGACCAGCAGCTCCGGGGTCAAGGCCTACGGGTCGGCGATGTTCAGCGTGCACATGGCCGAACACATGACGCTCAACATGTTCGTCCCGGTGCTGCTGGTGCTCGGCGGCCCGGTCACCCTCGCGCTGCGCGCACTGCCGGCCCACCGGCCCGACCAGCCGCCCGGGCCGCGGGAATGGCTGCTGTGGCTGGTGCATTCGAAGTTCACGTCGTTCCTGGCCCACCCGATCACCGCGTTCGCGTTGTTCGTGGGATCGCTGTACGCGGTGTACTTCACCCCGCTGTTCGACGCGTTCGTGCGCTATCACTGGGGCCACGAGTTCATGAGCGTGCATTTCCTGCTCGTCGGCTACCTGTTCTTCTGGGGGATCATCGGCATCGACCCCGGGCCGCGCAAGCTGCCGTTCCTCGGGCGGCTCGGACTTCTGTTCGCCGTCATGCCTTTTCACGCGTTCTTCGGCATCGCCACCATGACGATGACGGCGATCATCGGCGGGCAGTTCTACCGGTCGCTGGACCTGCCGTGGCTGGGCAGTCTCGCCGAGGACCAGAACGTCGCCGGCGCCATCGCCTGGGGTTCGAGCGAATTACCTGTCATCATCGTGGTGGTGGCCCTGGTGGTGCAGTGGGCGCGCCAGGACCGCCGCACGGCGACCCGCTCGGACCGGCATGCCGACTCGGCCTACGCCGACGATGAGCTCGAGGCCTACAACGCGATGCTGCGGGAACTGGCCCGACAGCGCGAATAGGGCGACGGGAACGATCGGCGGGGTCCCGACGACCAACTTCACAGGGCCCATCGAGATGGGGCGCGAAGGGAGACGCTGATGCCGACCAGTCTGGGCGCAGTCGAGCGGATGCTGCGTGACATCGAACACCGTGTCCTGCACGAGATGTCCCTCGGCAGGGTGCGCAGCGCCGCCATCAGCGTGCTCGGTCCGACGCTGGCCGTCACCGCGGTGGTGTGGTGGATCGATCTGTTCGTGCACCGCTCACCCGATGTGTCGCTGGGTGTCCCCACCGTGGCGTTCGTGATCCTCGCCGTGGCCGCGCTGACCTCGATGGTGGCGCTCGGGGTGCGGCGGTTCCGGTGGAGTTGCGCCGCGGCCTACAGCTGCGCGCTGGGCACGGTGGTCGGCATCGGGGCGTTCTGGTGGGTGCGCACCGGCCCGGCGGAGTCGTCGGTGGGGTGGCTGGTGGCCGCCGACCTGGCCGTCCTGGTTCTGGCGGCCGCGTGGTTGAGCCTGCTCGCCACGCCGGTGGACCGGTCGCAGCCGGACATGCGCCGCGGACACTAGACGCACCACACCCCCGTTCATACTGCGGGCAGGGCGCAGAAGTGCGAGTGCGGCCCGCCCTGAGCGCAGTGTCGACGTCGCGGTGGAACTCGGCGCGCCCCCTCATCGACTAGTACAGGGAAATGCCCCTGCGGCACCGTCGAACAACGAGGTCTGATGTCGATAGCCGAGAACGAAGCAGCCGAAACCGACCTGCAGACCGCGGCGCCGGCCGGTCCCCGAAACTCTGGATACCGGCTGTTCTTCCTGCGACTGCACTTCTACGCCGGGCTGTTCGTCGGTCCGTTTCTGTTGGTGGCGGCCATCACCGGCGGGCTGTATGCGATCGCGCCGAGCCTCGAGCAGTGGATGTACCGCGACTACCTGCACTCCGAGTCGCAGGGCCCGTTCCAGCCTGTCGCCGAACAGATCCGGACCGCACAACAGCTACGTCCGGATCTGGCCGTCACCGCGGTTCGCCCGGCCACCGACCCCGGCGACACCACCCGGGTGATGTTCACCGATCCCACGCTGAGTTCCTCGTCGGAGCGCCAGGCCGTGTTCATCGACCCGGTCACCGCCGAGTCCGTCGGCGAACTGACCGTCTACGGCAGCAGCGGGGCGCTTCCGGTGCGGACCTGGCTGAGCAATCTGCACCGCAGTCTGCTGCTCGGCGAACCCGGACGCGTCTACAGCGAGCTGGCGGCGTCGTGGCTGTGGGTCATCGCGATCGGCGGGCTGGTGCTGTGGGGCGGCAGATTCACCCAGATGAGGCGCCGGGACAACGTTCGCGCGCGTCTGCTGACCGTCGACCGATCGGCGCCCGGACGGGCCCGGACGCTGAATTGGCATGGTGCCGTAGGCATCTGGATCGCCGCAGGATTGTTGTTCCTGTCCGCGACCGGGCTGACCTGGTCGATGTATGCCGGCGAGCACGTCTCCGAACTGCGCAGCGCGCTGTCCTGGACCACACCCTCGGTGTCGACCGACCTCACCGCGGCGCAGGACACCCCCGCAGACGTCCACGGCGGGCATCCGGGACCGCCGTCGCACGCCGACCCCGACCAGGCCCTGATCGCCACGTCGGTCAGCCGCGTCGACGGCGTGCTCGAGTCGGCGCGGGCGGCCGGCGTGGGCGGCAAGGTCGAGGTGAGCGTCCCGGACACCCCGGACACGGCCTTCAAGGTGGCGCAGACCCGCCAGCCGTGGGTGTTCTCGAACAATTCGGTGGCTGTCGACGGCGCCACCGGCGCGATCACCGACACGTCCTGGTTCGCCGACTGGCCGCTGGCGGCCAAGCTGTCGGCCTGGGGGATCCAGCTGCACATGGGCACGTTGTTGGGGCTGCCCAATCAGCTCGTGCTGCTGGCCCTGGCGGGAGCGCTCGTCACCGTCATCGTCCGCGGATACCTGATGTGGTGGAAGCGGCGCCCGGTCACCGGTGCCCGCCGGGTGGGCCGGGCGCCGAGGCGCGGCGCGTTGGTCGGATTGCCGCCGGCGGCCGCGGTGGCCGTCGTGGTCACTGCGTCGGCGGTGGGCTGGTTCATGCCGCTGCTCGGGCTCAGCCTGCTGGCCTTCCTCGCCGTCGACATCGTTGTCGGGGCGGTCCGCGCCGGCCGTTGAGACTGCGAGCAGGGCGCACAAGTGCGAGTGGAGGCCGCCTTGAGCGCAGTCTCAACGTTCACAGGTGGGGGGCTCGCCCCGTTGGGACTGCGGGCAGGGCGAACAAGTGCGAGTGCGGCCCGCCGCTAGCGCAGTGCCAACGGTTCTGGGGCCGGCCGGCTTTCGGTGGCATCGTCGGCCCGGGGCCGGCGGCGCCGGGCCAGGAGCCGCTCGACGGCCAGCACCAGCAGCGCCGACACCCCGAACGCCGGATAGACGATCCCGAGCACCGTGCCCGCCACCGCGACGGTGACGACGGCCTTCTTCGGGGTTGCGGCGCGGGTGACCGCACTGGCCGGTGCCGGCACACCGGTCGTGCCGGCCGGGCGGCGCTTCCACCACATCAGCAGCCCGGTGCCGACGCTGACCAGGATGCCCAGGCAGGCGAGAGTCGCGATGATGCGGGTGAGCACCCCGAACTGATTGCCCATGTGCATGGCGATACCGAGGCTGGTGGCCTTCGCCAGGGCACCGTCCTGGGCGGCGGTGGCGTTGGTGATGGTCTCGCCGGTGAACTGGTTCAGATACAGCGTGCGCTGTTCGGAGAGCTTCTGCGGCCACGCGTTGACCACCGCGTAGCTGCCGTACACCGGCACACCGTCCTCGCCGGCGGAGTCGAACGGCGGAATGATCGCGTAGCCGGGCACCATGCCCTCGTCCTTGGCGATCTGATCGATGTCGGCGAAGCCGAGGGTTGCGGCCGTCGGGCCGGCAAGCTGGGAGGTCGGGATGGCCTCGTCGGTCGCCGCCCAGGCGATGCGGCGGCCCAGCCGGTCGTAATCACCGAGCTGTGCCGGCGTTGAGGCGGCCTCGACCGCGGTCGACGGAGCCACCTCCGCGGAGAACGCCCGCCAGTTCTCGCCCCAGTACCGCGACCAGGTCAGCCCGGACAGCAGGTAGCCGATCAACACCACCGACAGCACCACCCCGGTCAGCGCATGCACATCGCGCCAGCGGATCCGGCCGCCCTTGCCCCAGCGCACTGCCAGCAGCGGTTTGGTGGCCTCGAGGGCCCGCGGCCACCACAGGTAGATGCCGCTGGCCAGCAGCACCAGGATCCAGACCGCGGTGATCTCCATCCACAGGTTGCCGATCCCGACTCCAATGGTGGCGTCGGGGTAGGACGACGGCGCGATCAGGTGCCCCAGCGACGGCAGCTGCAGTTGCG
>JAXHTL010000124.1:0-14551 GCA_034190095.1 Actinomycetota bacterium | reverse complement strand
CGGGCCGCATCGGCACACAACTCGGCGTCGAGCTGGCGACGGTGCTCGACACTCAGGCAGGCCGATTCGCGCACGATCAGGGTGGCCCGCCATTCCGAGAGCACCCCGGCTTCCAGCGCGGCCAGGGTGTGGGGCATCTCGGTCACCAGCGCGCGGGCGAACCCGAGATGGCGGCCGCCGAGTGCCGGGGCGTCGTGGCGGGCCAGCGCCACCTCCGTCGCCAGCCCCTTGCCGCGGCTGACCGACGGCACCCCGGCCGCGGCCTCGGCGGCGCGGCGTTTGTCGGCCCACAACGCGGTCGCCCGCGCCTGCGCGGCCGCGGCGGCCGACTTGAGCTGTTCGCAGCGCTCGACCACCGCCCGCAACTCGGCCTCCCCCGCCGCCGGGTCGATGTCGAACAGACTTTCGAACACGACACCGACGCTACTCCGACGCACCGACAGATCTCGCCCGCCGGCTCGGGGCCCGCGCCTCAGACGCACTCCACCAGGGTGGGGGCATCCTCTCTGACGTCGCCCATGGTCGCGTGCACCCGAAGCGTCGCCGCGTCGTGCGTGGCGCAGACGATCCCACAGCGTCCCTCATCGAGCCGCCTGGTCAGCAGCGGAGAGCGCTGCAGCAGCGCCAGGCCGGTTTCGACCGCATGCGCAGCAGCGATGTGGGCCGGCGAGCCGGCGGAGACGCCCCGGCCCACCAGCGACATCAGCACGCCTTCGATGACGGAGCGCCTCGCTCCACCGGGTAACTCGGCGTGGTCCCAGGCGCTGAGGGCCGCGCCCATCGCGGCGCAGTCGTCATGACCGAGAACGATGATCAAGGGCACCTCCGCGGTCTCGACCGCGAACTCGACGCCGGCGAGCACGCCGGTGTCCACCGTCGGCCCCCAGGAACTGAATTCGATGAAGGCCCCCGTGGGCTGCCCGAACACGGTTCTCGCATCGAGTCCCGCATCGGCGCAACGCAGTACTGCGGCGATCGGACGCCTGCCGCTCGGCCGGTCGGTGGTGCTGAGCCGGCCGGCCCTGGCACGCAGACGATTCCAGGTGGTGTACGGATCGGACATGTGGGGATTTCCTTTCATCTCGCGTCAGCTGAAGTAATCGGGGCGGCTGACGTAGGTTTCGGTCACGAACATCACGCCGGAGGATGCGTCGAGCAACGGGCGAAGCCCGGCCAGAAGCGCGTCGGCCTTCTCCTCGGGGACCACCGTGATGATGAGTTCGAGGGTGGCCTGCTGGTTGAACAACAGCCGTCCCTGGTGGTAGCCGTGGTGGCCGAGGCCGGAGACCCCGGACAGGCTGGTGAAGCCGGTGGCGCCGACGCTGCCGATGAGTTCGTGGACCGCCGCGGCGTCCTTCCCGGCCACCACGACCTCCACCTTGGTCATCCTGGTGAGTGCTGTTGTCATTGCAGTGCTACCTCCGTCAGAACCGTTGCTGTGTCATCGCTGTCGTCCCACAACTGCCAGCCGGCACGCGTCCATCGATGCCATGGCTCCGCGGGGTCCTCGCGCGCAGCCACGCTGATCCAGCCGTTTCCGAAGAGCTGCTGCAGGATCGGGTTGCGGGCCACCACCGTGTCGATGCGCCCGCGCGGAGCCTGGATGACCGCCAGGAGCCGTTGTGGCTCGTGCATCAGCCGGTCCCCGAGGGAGATCGACTGCTGGGGCAGTCCGAGTCGGAGGTCGCCGGCATGTCCGGCGAGGACACCGGCGCTACCGACCACGTTGTGGATGGTCTTGGTCCCGGCGCCGAACACGTCGGGGGCCACGGCCGAGAAGTAGTACTGGGCGTTGATCCAGTGTGCGACCACCAGCGGGGCCGTCAGGATGGTCTCCAGCGCCGTGCCATCCGGGTCGACGTCGCCGTCGTACGAATGCAGGAAGACCCTGCGGTGAAGATCGGTGCCGCGGGTGACCGACCTGGGTGCGATGACCATCGCGGCGTTGCCGGCCAGCCCCCACTCCGGGTAGACCTGCGCCCAGTCCCCGGAGCGCTTGACGGCGTCTCGGGCTGCTGACCTCGGCGTGGTGCGGAATCGTCGACCGGGCAATGTGGCGGCGCGCTCAGCGGCCAGCGCAGCCCCGGAGCGGTCGAGGTCAGCGGCGAGCCTGAAGACGTCGGCGTAGTGACTGGCCGGAACGAGGTGGGTGTCCAGGACGGTGACCCGGTCGGTCGTGGTGTCGTGCAGCGCCGCGACCGCGAGCGTGTGCTCGGGAAGCTCGATACCGCGCCCACTCAGCTCGCGACGCACCTCGGGCTGGTTCAGGATGTGAGCGGCGGTGCGGGCGTTGGGTCCCCCGGCCTGTCCGCCGCAGGCCCCGCAGTCCAGCGACGCCTGGTAGGGGTTGTTCTCCGTGGTGCTGCCGTGCGCGCACAGCACGATCAGGCGACCGAACCCCCCCGTCAGGCCGATGGCCGTCAGCAGCACCTCGGCGAACAGGACGCGCTCCTGCAACGGCATGGCCTCGACGTCCAGCTGGGTGGCCACCGGCGGTGCGATGAGGTTGCGCAGACGGGCGCGCCACCGGGCGGACGCCGCAGGAACGAAGGTCTTGGCCGCCGCCAGCGGACCGGCGACCCAGCCGGCCGCCTCGGCGAGCACGTAGGGCGCTGCTGCAGCGTCTTTGGCGGCGTGAAACGCCGACTCGGCACCGGCGATCCGTTGTGCCCCGTTGATACGCCGGGTGGCGGCGGCGCACATGTCCTGGCCGATGTGCTCGGTGATCTCGTGCGCCGGTGAGATCAGGACGGGGCACAGATCGGCGGGAGTGCCGCCGAGCAGGCCGTGGTACCGAATGGCGACCGCGAAGAACCCGGCGAACCCGTAGGTGTCGTAGCCCTGGATCTTCTCCAGATGCCGGCGCAGTCCTTCCGAACGGGTGTCGATGCAGCCGATGAGGTGGGTGTGGGCCGGCCCGGTTGCCGTGGCCCGGTTCCGGGCCAGCTCGGTGAGCAGCTGGTCCCGGTATCCGCCCTCGAAGGCGCACTGCCAGATCATCTCGCGTGTCATCACCGGTACCAGAGCCAGGATTCGCGCCGCGGCGGTCAGCTCGGTGTCGTCGGCGTCCGTGATGTTCCATCGGGCCAGCAGGTGGGCGAGCCGGGCGCGCGCCGTGGGCGGGGCCGGGCGGGCCGGCGTCGGGCCGCAATCGCGGGGCCGGTCGCCCAGCAACGCGGCCTCGTAGGCCAGGCGCATCGCAAGATAGTCGACGAGGTCGATCCCGGCGTCCTTGTCGCCGCGCCACTGCACATGGGCCGCCCAGCCGGGTAGCCGGGTCAAGTGCGCCTGCAGATAGGTGATTCGGGTGTCGTCGTGGACTCCCAGCGTCTCGAGTGCGGCCAACAGGAGATCCTCGGGCCGCTCGGCGGCGGTTGCCAGGAAGGCCCGTGCCGAGCGCGTGAGGCTGCGGTCCTTGGGTGCGAGCCTCCGCCACGCCGCGTAGAAACCCTTGTCGCGGTCCGGCATCGGCCAGCCGGCCGAGCCGAAGAATGCGGCACACCACTTCGCGACCTGGTTGTCGATCAGGTCGGCGACGTCGGGTTCGCAGCGCTCGGCGCGGGTCTGGTAGAGCCGCGGAGGCTTCGGATGCTCCTCGCCGTGTACCAAGTCGGCGTGCAACAGCTCGGTGGCGGACAGTTGTCGCCCGGCCAGCCGCACCGGGGGTTCCTGGGCGAGGTTGGGGTGGCGATGGAGCAGTGCCTGGTCCAGGTCGTGGTCGGTGACCCTACCGGTGCGGTGCAGCATGCGGAATGCGCTCTCGGACAACGTTCCCCGGATGCCGTAGAGGTCGCCGGCCCGCCGGCTGGCCTGCTCGAACGGCATCGCAACCATGCCGCTGAGCGGGTTGACTGCGATGAATGTCTCCAGCGGGTAGTGGGTTGGGAGCACCCGGGCGGCCAGCCGTACGTCACTGCGCAGATGTGCGCGGCGCGAATCGAGGGCGGGTGCTGCGACCGTGGTCATCGTTGGGCTCCTGTCGGCGGTGCGGGGACGTGTCCGGCGGTGAGGGCGTGGGTGTAGAGAGCGCTGCGCAGGCCGGTGGGGGTCGACCTGACCGCCGCGATCACGGCGAGCAGCGTCACGGTGACCGCGACCGTCGTCCACGTGATGGCGCTCGGCGTCGCGGCGTCGGGCAGGGCGGGTTCGAGAAAGTGGCCCACTGCTCGGATCACCGCGACGTATGCCAGCGCGGTGGCGGTCAGGAACGCGGCCGCGGTCGCGGCGCCGCCGACTCGCGGCCGGTGGCGCAACCATCCCCAAGTGGCCGCGGCCCCGGTGATCCAGGCGAAGATCAACAAGGCGTACTCAGCAGTGTGATCGGCGGGGACGGCCGGGATCGCTGCGAGTGCGACCAGCAGCGCCAGCGCAGGCAGGGTGGCGCTGACGACCAGTACGGTCGACCGTCGCCGGACACTGAGCCGCGGACCAGCCGCAATTGCGCCTCGTCGCCGACGGGCGGCGATCGCCGAGCCGGAGGACAGGAACAGGGCGGCCTTGTAGAAACCGTGGGCGACCAGGTGGATCACCGCGGCGGTCCACAAGCCGAGGCCGCAGGTGAGGATCATGAAGCCCATCTGAGCCATCGTCGAGTGTGCCAGTGCGCCTTTGACATCCGGCTTGACCAGCATGACGGCCGCAGCGTAGACGAGCGTCGCGGAACCGGCCGTGACCGCGAGAATCCCCGCCACGGTGGTGTCGTAGACCGGGCTCATCCGCAGGAGCAGAATGCCGCCGGCGTTGACGACCCCGGCATGGAGCAGGGCGGACACCGGGGTAGGGGCGGCCAGTGTCGCGGGAAGCCAACGATGGAAGGGGATCTGGGCGGATCGGGACAACACGGCGGCGACGATCAGGACAGTCGCCAGCGTCGGCGGTATCCCACCGGCGGAGGGCCACAGGGTGAGGATGGCGATGGCGGTCCACAGCGCTGCGTCGCCGATCAGGAAGGCGATCGCCGCACGTCGCACACCGTCTCGGGCGGCGGGGATGGTCCAGTACGTTGCGAGCAGTGCGCACAGTGCAATGCCGGCGCCGGTCCAGCCGATGCCGATGCCGACAGGTGCGACCGCCGTGACCATCACGGCCGAGCTCGCGGTCAGCAGCGATGCGTTCGCGGTGAACCAGCCGCCCCGGCGGTCGCCGGCCAGATAGCGCACGGCGTATGTCTGTGCGACCGCGCTCACGCCGAAGATCAGCAGCAGCATGATCCCGGCGAGGGCGTCGACCTGCAGACGGAGAATTCCGGTGCCCGTGGAGACCTCGGTTCCTCCCGCGAGGACGATCACCAATCCGGCCGACGTGACGAAACCGGCGGAAGCGACCAAGGCGCCCAGCCGAAGGAGTGGAGCCGACCAGCGGGAGCCGAGCACCGCGGCGGCCGCGGCCACGAACAGGGGCGTCGCCACCGAGGCGAGCAGGGCGGGTGCTGCGATGCCGCTCAACATGCGAAGCACAGTACGTGTAATATAAATCGCGTGTCAACGTTCATGAAAAAAGAGCCGTGTTGTTCGGTCCTCCGTCTGACCGTGGATCGGCAGGGATGATGACCGAACCTCTGGTGGTGCCGGTCTGGGCATGGGTGGCGGTCATGACCGCGATCGCCGTCATGCTGGCCATCGACCTGTTCCTGCACCGCGACAACCACGTCATCGAGTTCCGTGAAGCGGCCCTGTGGTCGGTCCTGTGGATCGGCGCGGGACTCGGTTTCGGGGCGGTCCTGTGGTGGAGCCACGGCGGCGAGGTCGCCGGAACCTACTACGCCGGGTACCTGATCGAGAAGGCGCTGTCGGTCGACAACGTCTTCGTCTTCGCCCTGATCTTCACCTATTTCGCGGTTCCCGACCGCTACCAGCACAAGGTGCTGTTCTGGGGAGTCATCGGGGCGCTGCTGTTCCGGTTGGTCTTCATCTTCGTCGGAGCAGAACTGCTGACGGCGTTCTTCTGGACGGCCTACCTGTTCGGGGCGTTCCTGATCTACACGGCCTACAAGATGGCTTTCAAGCACGCCGACGGCCTGGAGCCGGACAAGAACCTGCTGGTGCGATTGGTCCGCAGGGTGATCCCGGTCGACCCGAACTACCACGGCGATCGGCTGTTCACCCGCATCGACGGCAAGCGGGTGGCGACGTTACTGCTGGTGGTGCTCGTTGCCGTGGAGGCGACGGACCTGATCTTTGCGCTCGACTCCGTGGCAGCAGTGCTGGCGATCACGACCAGCACCTTCCTGGTGTGGACCGCCAACGCCTTCGCGGTTCTCGGCCTGCGCAGCCTGTACTTCTGCCTTTCCGGGCTGATGCGGCGTTTCATCCATCTGCACTACGGCCTGGCTTTTCTGCTGGCGTTCGCCGGGGTGAAGCTGATCCTCTCGGAGACGCCGGTCGGCAAGCTACCCATTCCGCTGACGCTGTCGGTCATCGGCGCGACCCTTGCGGTGTCGATCGGATGGAGCCTGGTGGCCACCCGGAACCGTGTCACCGGGACCGACGCAGTGCAAGCCGTGTCCCGCGATTGATGAAACCGGGTTCGCGAAGCGGCTCGGTATCATGGCGCGATGGCTGCCTCCAGGCGAACGCGAACGACGACGCCGCGGCAACGCACCCAGAGATCCGGCCAGCCGGCCGGGCGTCCCGCGCAGACCGGACAGGACCGGTCGCGGACCTGGACCTTCCTGACCAACCACGCGCATGTCCTGCTGTGCCTGGCGCAGGGTGAATCGCTCACCGCCCGCGAGCTCAGCCAGCTGATCGGCATCACCGAGAGAGCCGTGCAGGCGATCGTGGCCGACCTGATCGCCGACGGCTATCTGGACAAGTCCAAGGAAGGGCGACGCAACCGCTATACGGTCAACCCTGCCGGACGCCTTCGGCATCCGCTGGAGTCCGCGCACACCGTCGGGGAGCTGATCGAGGCATTGACCTGACCCCGGGCCGGGCTCACCGCAACCACGCGCCGATGCGGCGCAGGGCCTCCGCGATATCCGATGCCGGGCCGGCGAAGGACAACCGCACGAACGCGCCACCGCGGACGGTGTCGAAGTCGACGCCGGGCGCGATGGCGACCCCGGTGTCGGCCAGCAATGTCGAGCAGAAGGTCAGCGAGTCGGTGGTCAGGTGCGAGACGTCGGCGTAGACGTAGAACGCCCCGTCGGTGGGTGCCAGTCGGTCGATCCCGAGCGCGCGCAGACCGTCGAGCAGCATTCGCCGGTTGGCGGCGTAGCCATCGAGCAGGGACTCGGCTTCGGCCACCGACTCGGGGGTGAACGCGGCCACCGCGGCCAGCTGGGGCAGCACCGGCGGACAGATGGTGAAGTTCCCGGTGAGGCAGTCGACCGCCCGGCGGAGCTCCTGCGGAACCAGCAGCCAGCCCAGCCGCCACCCGGTCATCGCGTAGTACTTCGAAAAGCTGTTGACCACCACCGATTCCCGGGAGGTCTGCCAGGCGCAGCTGGTCTCCGGCGACCCCTCGTACACCAGGCCGTGATAGACCTCGTCGCTGATCAGCCGAACCCCCGCAGAATCGCACCAGGTCGCGATCGCCGCGAGTTCCTGCGGTGGGATCACCGTGCCGGTCGGGTTGGCCGGGCTGGCCACGACGACGCCGGAGACCGGGGGATCCAGTGCGGCCAGCATCTCGACCGTCGGCTGGAAGCGGGTCTGCGGACCGCACGGCAGTTCGACGACCTCGCAGCCCAGCGCCGAAAGGATGTTGCGGTAGCAGGGGTAGCCGGGGCTGGCGATCGCGACGCGGTCCCCCACGTCGAAGCAGGCCAGGAAGGCCAGCAGGAAGCCGCCGGACGATCCAGTCGTCACGACGACGTCGTCGGCCTCGACGTGCAGCCCGTGGCGCGACCGATAGGAATCGGCGATGGCGGTACGCAGCTCGGGTATGCCGAGGGCGACGGTGTAGCCGAGCTGGTTTCGGTTCAGCGCCGCGACCGCCGCATCCCTGACCGCGGTCGGTGCGCCCGCGCTCGGCTGGCCCGCTGACAGGTTGACCAGGTCTGCGTGGGTGCGCTGCCGCTCGGCAGCGGCCAGCCACACGTCCATCACGTAGAACGGCGGGATACCGGAGCGCAGGGAGACGGTCACCGTGCCAGGCTAGAACACCTCGGATTCGAGGCGGCGAAGCTGTTGGCGGGGTGGTCCGAGCAGCTGCGCGCTGCCGTGAGCCCGTTTGAAGTACAACTGAATGTCACTCTCCCAGGTGATCGCGATGCCACCGTGCATCTGGACCGCTTCGGCAGCCACCTTGGAGAATGCTTCGCTGGCAGCCAGCCTGGCCAGCATCGCCGACGCCGGCGACGGGTCACCGACCGCCTCCTCGACCACGGCGCGCGCCGCCTGCACCGCGACATAGAGGTCGGCCATCCGGTGCTTGAGGGCCTGGAAGCTGCCGATGGGGCGACCGAACTGCACCCGGTCCTTGGTGTAGGCGACCGTGAGGTCCAGGCACCGCGATGCGGCGCCGATCTGTTCGACGGCAAGCAGGATCGCGGCGGTGTCCGCCAGGCCGGGATCTGCCCCGATCGTGGTGGTCTCGCCGGCATCGAGGGCCGCCAACCGTCGGGTCGGATCCATCGCCACCGCCGGCGCAGCGGTGAACGAACTCCAGCGCGTCAGCGTCTCACCGTCGGCGGCGATCACCACGTCGGCGACGTCGCCGTTGACCACATAGCCGGGGTTGAACACCACGGTGCCGATGGCGGCGCCCTCGGCCAGTTTCTCGAGGGTGTCGGTGTCGGGTTCGCCGACCGACAGCAGGGCCAGTTCGGCCAGCGTGGTGCCCAGCAGGGGAGTGGGCACCAGCGCCTTGCCCAGCTCTTCGATCACCACCGCGGCATCGGCCAGTTCCCCACCGGCGCCGCCCATCTCCTCGGGCACCACCAGTGCCGCGGCGCCGACCTGCTCGCACAGCATCGTCCACAGTGACTCGTCGTAGCCGCGCTCGGAGGCCATCGCCTCGCGCACCGACTCCGGGCCGGCATGCTTGTCCACCAGTGCGGCGACGGTGTCGCGCAACAGTTCCCGTTCTTCGCTCATCTAGAGAGCCTCCAGTACTCGGCTGCGGTGCCAGGTGGGATCGCCCCAGGCGGGCCGCAGCGCCTGCACCCGCAGCAGCTGCAGCGACAGATCGTGCTCGGAGGTGAAGCCGATCGCACCGTGGGTCTGCAGGGCCGAGCGTGCGGCCAGCAGCGCGGCGTCGGCAGCGGCGGCCTTCGCTGCGCTGACGTCGCGCGCGGTCTCCGGTGAGCGGTCGGCCAGCGACAATGCCGCCCCGTACACCAGCGGGCGGGCCAACTCGACGGCGATCAGCACATCGGCGAGCTTGTGCTTGATGGCCTGGTAGGTGCCGATCACGGTGCCGAACTGACTGCGTTGCTTGGCGTACTCGACGGCCGAATCGAGCATCGCCTGGGCCGCTCCGACCAGCTGCGCGGCGGTCGCCAGTGCCCCGTACTCGAAGGCCAGCGCGGTGTCGGCGGGCCTGGCGTCGCCGGAGGCATCGACGGTGAACAGCCTGCGGCTCGGGTCGACCGATTCGTGCGGGTCCGCGGCCGTCGCTTCGCGCACCTGCCCTGCCTCGGCGAGCAGAGTCATCCCCGCGGTGTCGGCGTCGACGGCGCGCGGGACGAGCGGGGGAGCGGCCACGGTCGCGATGAGCTCACCGGAGGCCAGGGCGGCGCAGCGCTCGTCGCCGAGCAGCACCGGTGCCACCGCGATGGATTCGACGACCGGACCCGGCACGCACCAGCGGCCCAGCCGCTCCACCGCGACAACCAGATCGACCGGGTGCGCCTCGATCCCGTCGAACTTCTCCGGCACCATGAGCGCGGTGACACCCAGGTCGGCGAGTTGCGCCCACACCTTGCGGCCGGGGGCGGTGTCCCCGTCGGCCCACGCCCGCACCGCGGCGGGCAGATCTGCGGCGCCGAGCGCCGCGTCGATGCTCGTCGCGAAGTCGCGCTGCTGTTCGTCGATCTCAAAGTTCACGTCGGTCTACTTTCGAGGCAGGCCCAGCAGCCGCTCGGCGATGATGTTGCGCTGGATTTCGTTGGTACCGGCATAGATCGGGCCGCCGAGTGCGAACAGCAGGCCGTCGCTGACGGAGTCGGCGAGCTCGCCGTCGGCGCCGCGAAGGTCCAGCGCCGTCTGGTGCAGTGCGACGTCGAGATCGGACCAGAACACCTTGGTGATGGACGACTCGGCGCCCAGTTCACCGCCCCCGGTCACCCGGGTGACGGTGCCGAAGGTGTGCAACCGGTAGGCCTGGGCCTTGATCCAGGCGTCGGCGACCCGGTCGGTGAACGCGGGGTCCGGGTTTTCTTTCCACTGCGCCACCAGCCTTTCGGCCGGGGCCAGGAACCGTGCCGGGCTGCGCAGCGACATGCCGCGTTCGTTGCTCGACGTGCTCATGGCCGAGCGCCAGCCGTCGTGCACCTCGCCGATGACGTCCTCGTCGGGGACGAAGACGTCATCGAGGAAGATCTCACCGAACCCGGTGTCGCCGCCCAGTTGGGCGATCGGACGCACGGTGACGCCGTCGGCCTTCAGATCGAACATCACATACGTCAGGCCTTTGTGGCGCTGGGCTTGCGGGTCCGAGCGGAACAGGCCGAACGCCCGCTCCCCGAACACTGCCCGCGAGCTCCAGATCTTCTGCCCGTTGAGCAGCCAGCCCCCCTCGGTCCTGGTCGCTGTCGAGCGCAGTGAGGCCAGGTCGCTGCCGGATTCCGGCTCCGACCAGGCCTGGGCCCAGATCTGTTCGCCACTGGCCATTTTCGGCAGGATGCGGTCGCGTTGCTCCTCGCTGCCGTGGGCGAACAGGGTGGGTGCGAGCATCGAGGTGCCGTTGGCGCTGGCTCGTCCCGGCGCCCCGGCGCGGAAGTACTCCTCTTCGAAGACGACCCACTGCAGTAGGGTCGCGTCGCGGCCGCCGTAACGCTGCGGCCAGGTGATCACCGACAGGCCCGCGTCGAACAGCACCTTGTCCCACCGGCGATGCTGCTCGAACCCCTCGGCGGTGTCGTAGGACTTCGTCGGGAACGAATCGGTGTTGGCAGCCAGGAAATCGCGCACCTCGGCCTGGAATTCGCGGGTCGCATCGTCGAATGTGAGGTCCACGTCAGGCCCTTTCCCGGAGCATCGGTTTGACCACCTTGCCGCCCGGATTACGGGGCAGCGCGTCGAGGAATTCCACCGAACGCGGGGTCTTGAAGTTCGCGAGATGTTCTCGCGTGTGATCGATCACGGTCTTTTCGTCGAGTTCGGCGTCGGGCAGGGCAACGACGAACGCCTTGCCGACCTCGCCCAGACGGTCGTCGGGCACCCCGATCACCGCGGCTTCGGCCACTCCGCTCAGCCGGGCCAGCACCTGCTCGACCTCGGCGGGGTAGACGTTGAAGCCGCCGCAGATGTACATGTCCTTGAGCCGGTCGGTGATCTTCAGATTGCCCGCGTCGTCGAGCTCGCCGACGTCACCGGTGTGCAGCCAGCGCTGGGCGTCGATCGCCGCCGCGGTGGCGTCGGGGTCGTCGAGGTAGCCGAGCATCACGTTGGGGCCGCGCAGCAGCACTTCGCCCGTCTCGTCGGCGATGCGCAGCTCGAAGTCGGCGATCGGACGGCCCGAGGTGGTGGCGACGGTGACCGCATCGTCGTCGGCTCGGCACATCGTGCCGAACCCGCTGGCCTCGGTCAGCCCGTAGGCGGTCAGCACGACGTCGATGTCGAGTTCGTTCTGCATCCGTTCGATGAGCACCACCGGGATGGTGGCCGCGCCGGTGACCGCGAAGCGCAGCGAGCTCAGGTCGTAGTCCGCGCGCTGGGGGTGGTCGAGCAGGGTCTGATAGATCGTGGGCGGTCCGGGCAGCACCGAGATGCGGTGCTGCTGGACGGCGCGCATCGCGGCCTCAGGGTCGAACGTCAGCTCCGGGAACAGGGTCGCGCCGGTCTGCAGACAGGCCAGGATGCCGGCCTTGTAGCCGAAGTTGTGGAAGAACGGGTTGATGCACAGATAGCGGTCGTCGCTGGTCAGGCCCCCGCAGGCGGCCCAGGCCGCCGAAGCGTCGAGAGATTGGCGGTGCGCGCACAGCACCCCCTTGCTGCGCCCGGTGGTGCCCGAGGTGAACAGGATGTCGGAGACCTCGTCGGGCCCCACCGCCGCGGAGCGCGCGTCGACCTCGGTCAACTCGACGTTGGCGGCGCGGGCGACGAACTCGTCCCAGGTTCCGTCGTCCGCATCGACCGGGATCCGCACGATGTGTTGCAGATGCGGCAGCGCGGCGCGATCGACGCTCGCGGCCTTGTCGGCGCCGAGGAACTCGCCGGAGGCGAACAACAACGGTGCAGCGGTGCGGGACAGGATGTCGGTGGCCTCGCTGGCGGTGTAGCGGGTGTTCAGCGGAACCAGCACCGCGCCGGCGCAGTGGGTGGCCAGGCAGGCCACCACCCAGTGCCAGGTGTTCGGCGACCAGATCGCCACCCGGTCGCCGGGCTGGACGCCCAGGTCGATCATCGCGGCCGCGGCTTGGCGGACCCGGCTGCGCAGCACTGCGAACGTGAGCGTCTGTGTCGGTGTGACCACGGCGTCGTGGTCGGGAAGCTCACAGGCGATCCGGTCGAGAACCGCCGGAGTGGTTCTCGCGGACGTCACCGCCGATGCCATCGCTCTCCTCTGGGGATCGGGTACCCGAGCAAGTGCTTGGTAGGTTAGCCTACAGGGGTGATTGAGGTCCAGGAGTTCAGGGCGCAGGTCCGTGACTGGCTGGCCGACAACCTCGTCGGCGACTACGCCGCGCTGAAGGGTCTCGGTGGCCCCGGCCGCGAGCACGAGGCCTTCGAGGAGCGGCTGGCGTGGAACCGGCATCTGGCTGCCGCCGGGCTGACGTGTCTGGGGTGGCCGGAAGAACACGGCGGGCGCGGACTGTCGGTCGCCCACCGCGTCGCCTTCTACGAGGAGTACGCCAAGGCCAACGCCCCCGACAAGGTCAACCACCTCGGCGAGGAACTGCTCGGCCCGACGCTGATCGCCTACGGCACCCCCGAACAACAGCAGCGGTTCCTGCCCGGCATCCGCGACGTCACCGAGTTGTGGTCCCAGGGCTATTCCGAGCCCGGGGCCGGCAGCGACCTCGCCAATGTCTCGACCACCGCCGTCCTCGACGGCGACCACTGGGTCATCAACGGCCAGAAGGTCTGGACCTCCCTGGCGCACTGGGCGCAATGGTGCTTCGTGGTGGCGCGCACCGAGAAGGGGTCCAAGCGTCATGCCGGGCTGTCCTACCTGCTGGTGCCGCTCGATCAGCCGGGGGTCGAGATCCGCCCGATCATCCAGCTGACCGGGGACTCCGAGTTCAACGAGGTCTTCTTCGACGACGCCCGCACCGAGGCCGGCCTCGTGGTCGGGGAACCGGGTGACGGCTGGCGGGTCGCGATGGGCACGCTGACCTTCGAACGCGGGGTGTCGACGCTGGGGCAGCAGATCCGCTATGCCCGGGAACACTCCAACCTCGTCGAGGTCGCCAAGCGCACCGGCGCCGCCGACGACCCGCTGATCCGCGAGCGGCTCACCCGCTCCTGGGCCGGGTTGCGGGCGATGCGGTCGTATGCCCTGGCGACCATGGACGCCGAACGGCCCGGCCAGGATTCCGTGTCGAAGCTGTTGTGGGCCAACTGGCATCGCGAGCTCGGCGAGATCGCGATGGAGGTGCAGGGTATGGCCGGCCTGACGCTGCCGGACGGCGAGTTCGACGAATGGCAGCGGCTGTATCTGTTCTCCCGTTCGGACACCATCTACGGCGGATCCAACGAGATCCAGCGCAACATCATCGCCGAGCGGGTGCTCGGCCTGCCCAGGGAGGTGAAGGGGTGACCGACCTGTCAGCGGCGCCGCAGGAGATCGAGGGCCACGGCCTGCTGGCCGGCAAGGTGGTGCTGGTGACCGCCGCCGCGGGTACCGGCATCGGCTCGACGACGGCGCGGCGTGCCCTGGCCGAGGGTGCCGACGTCGTCATCTCCGACTACCACGAACGCCGGCTGCTGCAGACCCGCGACGAGCTCGCCTCGCTGGGCCTCGGCAAGGTCGATGCCGTGGTGTGTGACGTGACGTCGACCGAAGCCGTCGATGCCTTGATCGCCGAGACCGTCTCCGCGGCAGGGCGATTGGATGTGCTCGTCAACAACGCCGGACTCGGCGGGCAGACGCCGGTCGTCGACATGACCGACGACGAGTGGGACCGGGTGCTCGACGTGACGCTGACGTCGGTGATGCGAGCCACCCGCGCGGCGCTGCGCTACTTCCGCGATGCGCCGCACGGCGGCGTCATCGTCAACAACGCCAGCGTGCTCGGCTGGCGGGCGCAGCATTCGCAGTCGCACTACGCCGCGGCCAAGGCCGGCGTCATGGCGCTGACCCGCTGCAGTGCCATCGAGGCCGTCGACTACGGCGTGCGGATCAACGCCGTGTCGCCGAGCATCGCCAGGCACAAGTTCCTGGAGAAGACCAGTAGCTCGGAGTTGCTGGACCGGCTCGCCGAGGGTGAGGCCTTCGGCCG
>JAXHTL010000123.1:0-14673 GCA_034190095.1 Actinomycetota bacterium | reverse complement strand
GTGGGCGCCGGCGTCGGGCCGGGCTGCTTGGACACCTGCGGGGCCGAGGGCTTGGGCGCCGCCGGGCGCTCCGGGGCGGCCGGCTTGGGCGCGCCGTTGGCCGAGCCGCTGCTCTTGACCTTGTCACCGGCGGGCTTGTTGCCGCCGAAAGACTCGCGCAGGCGGCGCGCGACCGGGGCCTCCACCGTGGAGGATGCGGATTTGACGAACTCGCCCTGCTCACTCAGCCGGGCGAGGACTTGCTTACTTGTGACACCGAGTTCCTTGGCCAACTCGTGCACACGGGCCTTACCTGCCACTACATCTCCTGTCTAGAGGCGACAGCGGTGGTAGGCGCCGCGCCTCGGGTTAGCTATGACGCATGGTCATCGGGACTTCACGGTGTGCTCATGTTCTTCGCTACCTGTTCTCTAGTTACCGCTGCATCCGGGCGCTGCCCGTGGGCGAAGCGCTCGGTCACCGCGGTGATGTCCGGTGAACCGGTGATCCGTAGCGCACGGCCGAAGGCTCGCCGGCGTACCGCTGCGTGCAGACATTCCGGATCGGGATGCAGCCAAGCACCCCGCCCCGGAAGCGTTCTCGCTGCGTCAACGGTCACTGCGACCTGGTCATTCCCAGATCCGTTCCCGCCGCGGACAGCGACCACCCGAAGCAATTCGACGGCCAACTCTCGTTTCCGGCAACCGATGCAGGTCCGCACCGGCCCGTCAGAGGGCCTGCAGTCTTGCATCCGAACCGATTCCTCGCGCTGGATCACCGCTGAGTCTACCGCCACCGCACCACTGAACCGAAAACCGGTCGGACGCGCCCGGCGCTACCGGTCGCCCAGGGCGCCGTGCGCGGCGTCCGGCCTGGGCTCGACGCGGCGCTCGGGCCGCTCGCTGGCGGCGTCGTCACTGCGGATGTCGATCCGCCAGCCGGTCAGCCGGGCGGCCAGCCGCGCGTTCTGCCCCTCCTTGCCGATGGCCAGCGACAACTGGAAGTCCGGCACGATCACCCGGGCCGCGCGGTTGGCCTCGTCGATCACGGTGACCGAAACCACCTTGGCCGGGGACAGCGCGTTGGCGACGAACCGGGCCGGGTCCTCGTCGTAGTCGATGATGTCGATCTTCTCGCCGGACAACTCACTCATCACGTTGCGCACCCGCTGGCCCATCGGGCCGATGCAGGCGCCCTTGGCGTTGAGCCCGGGCATCCGCGAGGCCACCGCGATCTTGGAGCGGTGCCCGGCCTCGCGGGCCACCGCGATGATCTCGACGGAGCCGTCGGCGATCTCGGGGACCTCCAGCGAGAACAGCTTGCGGACCAGGTTGGGGTGTGTCCGCGAGAGCGTGATCAGCGGTTCGCGGGCGCCCCTGGTGACCCCGACGACGTAACAGCGCAGCCGGTCGCCGTGCTCGTAGCTGTCCCCCGGCACCTGCTCGGCGGCCGGGATGACCCCCTCGGAGCCCTTGGTCTCGCTGCCGATCCGGACCACCACCAGGCCCCGGGCGTTGGCCCGTGCGTCGCGCTGGATCACCCCGGCGACGATGTCACCCTCGCGGGCGGAGAACTCGCCGTAGTTCTTCTCGTTCTCCGCATCACGCAGCCGCTGCAGAATGACCTGGCGGGCGGTGGTGGCCGCGATGCGGCCGAACCCCTCGGGCGTGTCGTCCCACTCGTGCAGAACGTTGCCGTCCTCGTCGGTCTGGCGGGCGACCACCTTGACCACGCCGGTCTTGCGGTCGATGTCGATCCGCGCGTCGGCCTCATGACCCTCGGTGTGCCGGTAGGCGGTCAGCAGCGCCGACTTGATCGTCTCGACCACGACGTCGACCGAGATTCCCTTGTCTGCCTCGATCGCGTGCAGGGCGGCCATGTCGATGTTCACGCTCGGTCATCCTTTCCGGCCACACCGGCCAACTCCAGCTCCCGCTGATTTGGCGGTGAAAACTCTACCTGGACAACGGCTTTGGCGATGGAATCCCAAGCCACCTCGCGGACCCGCGGTTCGGAGCGGCCCCCTTCGCGCACCACCAGCGAGACGGCCTGGCCACCGCTGTCGCCGAGCCGCCCGGACAGCACCGACCCGTCGGTCAGGGTCATCTCGACCCGACGGCCCTGCGCCCGGCGGAAGTGCTTCGGCTCGGTCAGCGGGCGGTCCACCCCGGGCGAGGTCACCTCCAACACGTACGACGGGGTGTCCAGATCGTCGAGCAGCGCCGAGGCCGTCCGGGACAGTTCGGCCACCGAGTCCAGATCCAGCCCGTCCTCACCGTCGGCCACCACGGTGATCCGCGGCGGGCGGGTGGCACCGTCGATCACGACGTCCTCGATGTCGAATCCGGCGCGCGCGAACTCCGCCTCGAGCAGTTCGATCACCTGTCGTTGCGACGGCAATCCACTGGACCGCTCTGCCACGGCGAGCTCCTCGTCTTGAGTTGTCTACGACCTGGTTCCCCGGGCTCGAGTCGTCACCCCGGTGAACCCGACTGACCACGATACGCCAGCCGACAGGGGGTAACGGCCAAAAGCAGCGTTCGCCCCGGCACGGGCGCAGGGGTTGCCCGGTGCGCCGGCAGCGCGATGGCAGGATGTGGCTCGTGCCGACTTACGCCGCCACCGTGAGCCGCCGGCGCCTGCTGGTGGGCGCCGCGACGCTGGTCGCCCTCACGGTTACCGTCGCCGGCTGCGGCAGCGCACCACCGCCGCCCGACCTCGACGATCTGACCACCGCGCTGGACCGGGCACGCAGCGACAGCCGGCTGGCCACCGAGACCGCCGAACGGACCCGCGGGCCGGTTGCCCAGGCGCTGGAGGCCGTGGCGGCCGAGCGGTCGGCACACGCCGAGGCCCTCGCCGACGAGATCGTCCGGCTCACCGGCCAGGCGGCACCCACCACCAGCGTCACCGCCGGCACCACCACGGCCACCTCGTCGACATCCTCGGTCGCAGATCCGCCACCCACCGTCGACGATGTCATCGGCGCCCTGCGCACCTCCGCCGAAAGCGCCACCACCTCGGCGGCCGTCCTGTCCGGCTACCGTGCCGGACTGCTCGGCTCGATCGCGGCGGCGTGCACGGCCGCCTACACCGTGGCGCTGGTCCCCCTCGGAGAGACGCCGTGACCTCACCCTCAGCCGGCGCCGATCCGGACCGCCCCGACAGCGCCGCCGACGGGGCACTGTTCGACGCGCTCGCCGCCGAGCACGCCACCATCTACGGGTACGGGTTCGTCTCGGCGCACTCGACGTTCGACCGCAACTACCTGGTGGCCGACGCGATGGACGAACACCGGGCCCGGCGGGAGGCGGCGATCACGCTGATGGCCGACCGCGGGCTCACCCCTCCGCTGCCCGCCGCGGGTTACCGGCTGCCCGGCGAGGTCGAGAATGCGCGCCAGGCCGCCGAACTGGCGGTCACGATGGAACAGGACCTCGCCGTGGCCTGGCGTGCGGCCATCGAGCAGGCCGACGACCAGACGGTGCGGGCCTTCGCCGTCACTGCGCTGACCGAGTGCGCGGTCACCGCGGCCCGCTGGCGACGGCTGATGGGAACGAAGCCGGTCACCGTGGCCTTTCCCGGCGGCCCGGAATAGCCGGACCCTCGCTACCCCACCGCCGCCGCGATGTCGGCTGCCGCGGCACCGGCGGCGATCTCACGCTTCTCACCGGTGAACCGGTCGCGCAGCTCGACGACGCCGTCGGCCCAGCCGCGGCCCACCACCACGATCCACGGAACCCCGAGCAGCTCGGCGTCCTTGAACTTCACCCCCGGCGAAGCCGTCCGATCGTCGAGCAGAACCTCCAGACCCAGCCGGTCCAGCTCGGCGGCCAGCTCCACGGCGCCCGCCCGGGCCTCGCTGTCCTTGTTGGCGATCACCAGGTGCACGTCGAACGGCGACACCGTCGCCGGCCAGCGCAGTCCCAGCTCGTCGTGGTGCTGCTCGGCCAGCACGGCCACCATCCGCGACACGCCGATCCCGTAGGAGCCCATCGTCAACCGGACCGGCTTGCCGTCCTCGCCGAGTACGTCGGCGGAGAACGCGTCGGTGTACTTGCGGCCCAGTTGGAAGATGTGGCCGATCTCGATCCCCCGTGCGGCCACCAGCGGGCCGCACCCGTCGGGCGACGGGTCACCGGCGCGCACCTCGGCCGCCTCGATGGTGCCGTCGGCGGTGAAGTCGCGGCCCGCGACCAGGCCCACCACGTGCCGGTTCTTCTCGTCGGCGCCGGTGATCCAGGAGGTGCCGTCGACGATCCGGGGGTCGACGAGGTAGCGCACCCCGTTGGCCAGTAACGCCTTCGGCCCCACATAGCCCTTCACCAGGAACGGATGGCGGGCGAAGTCGGCGTCGTCGAGCAATGCGTACTCAGCGGGTTCCAGCGCGGCGCCGAGCCGCTTCTCGTCGACCTCACGGTCACCCGGGACACCGACGGCGAGCAGCTCCCAGTCGCCGCCCGGCTCGCGCACCTTGAGCAGCACGTTCTTCAGGGTGTCGGCCGCGACGACCTCACGTCCGGCGAAACCGGGCAGATCCGCGGAGTTGGCCCACTCCACCAGGGTGGCGATGGTGGGGGTGTCCGGGGTGACGTGCACAACCGCCTCGGGCTGTCCGTCGATCGGGATCGACGGCGGTACCGCGGTCAGCACCGCCTCGACGTTGGCCGCGTAGCCCGACTCCAGGCAGCGCACGAAGGTGTCCTCGCCGACCTCGCTCTCGGCCAGGAACTCCTCCGACGCACTGCCGCCCATCGCACCCGAGACCGCCGAGACGATCAGGTAGCGCACCTGCAGCCGGGCGAAGATGCGCTGATAGGCCTCGCGGTGGGCGTGGTAGGCGTTCTTCAGGCCGTCGTCGTCGACGTCGAACGAATACGAGTCCTTCATGATGAACTCACGCCCGCGCAGGATGCCGGCCCGCGGCCGGGCCTCGTCACGGTATTTGGTCTGGATCTGGAACAGCACCAGCGGGAAGTCCTTGTAGGAGGAGTACTCCCCCTTGACCGTCTGCGTGAAGACCTCTTCGTGGGTCGGGCCCAGCAGGTAGTCGTTGCCGCGGCGGTCCTGCAGCCGGAACAGGTTGTCGCCGTATTCGGTCCAGCGGTTCGTCGTCTCGTAGGGCGCCCGCGGGAGCAGCGCGGGGAACAGGATCTCCTGGCCCCCCATGGCGGTCATCTCGTCGCGCACGATCTTCTCGATCTTGCGCAGCACCCGCAGCCCCAGCGGCAGCCAGCTGTACAAACCGGGCCCGATGGGACGGATGTAGCCGGCCCGGATCAGCAGTTTGTGGCTGGGCACCTCGGCGTCGGCGGGATCGTCGCGCAGGGTGCGCAGGAACAGCTCGGACATGCGGGTGATCACGAGCGCCAACCTTACTGGTGGCCCCCGAGCCGGTTTCGGCGTGCTCAGTCGCGCTGTGCGCTACCCGGCACGCCGAAATCGACGGTGCCTAGAGCTCCCCGGCGTCGATCGCGTCCTTGACTTCCTGGGCGTGCGCCACCTGCTCGGCGGTGTACCGGATGAACAGCGCCGCGCCGCCGACGACCACCGCGACCGCGGCGACCCACAACAGCCCGTAGGTGTAACCCTGGTCGAGGGCGTGCAACTGCGCCGGGTTCATGTCCTTGACCGGGCCGGTGGTGCCGCCCAGATACAGGGTGCGCGACGTGATGACGGCCTGGATGATCGCGAGCACGACCGGGCCGCCGAGGTTCTGCAGCATCAACGCGATCGCCGACACCGGGCCGATCTGGTCGAAGCCGACGCCCGCGATCGCCGAGAGCATCAGCGGGACCACGATCATGCCGATGCCGAAACCGCCCACGGTGATCGGGATGACCAGGTTCGGGAAGTACGGGATGTTGGCGTCCAGCGTCGAGCCGTAGATCATCGCCCCGAGGACGAGGACGCCGCCACCGATGACCAGCACCCGCGGCGGGAACTTCGACACCAACGCCGAGGCCAGCCCCAGGCCGATGCCCAGCGCGATGACGAACGGGATGAACCCGACGCCGGCCCGCAACGCGCTGTAGCCCATGACGTCCTGCACATAGAGGCCGATCAGCACGGTGAGGGTGAACATCACGCCGCCGGCCAGGAAGACCGCCGCGAACGTGGCCACCCGGTTGCGGTCGTGGAACAGGCTGAACGGCACGACGGGATTCTCCGCGGTGCGTTCGACGATCAGGAAGGCGATGAAGAAGGCCACGGCGGCGAGCCCGGAGGTGAGCGTCAGCGGTGACAACCAGCCCTGCTCGGGGCCCATCGAGAAGCCGAACACCGCGGCGGTGCAACCGAGGGTGGCCAGCAGTGCCCCGGCGGCGTCGAGCTTGAGCCGCTCGCGGTTGGTCTCCCGCAGTGTCTTGCGGGCCAGGTAGATCATCAGCAGGCCGATCGGCACGTTGACCAGGAACGCCAGCCGCCACGACACCTCGGTCAGGGCACCGCCGACGACCAGGCCCATCACCGAGCCGACGCCGGTCATCGCGGCGAACACCGCGGTGGCCGCGTTGCGCGCCGGGCCCTTGGGGAACGTGGTCGCGATCAGCGCCAGGGCGGTCGGCGACGCGATGGCCGCGCCGACGCCCTGCAGCAGCCGGGCGACCACCAGGGTGGCCTCGTCCCAGGCGATGCCGCACAGCACCGAGGCGATGGTGAACAGCGTGACGCCGACGATGAAGGTGCGCTTGCGGCCGATGGTGTCGCCGAGGCGGCCGCCGAGCAGCATGAGCCCGCCGAAGGTCAGCACGTAGGCGGTGATCACCCAGCTGCGACCGGCGTCGGACAGGCTCAGTTCGTCCTGGATCTTCGGGAGCGCGACGATGGCGATGGTGCTGTCCATGGTGGCCAGCAACTGCATCCCGCCGATCGCGATGACCGCGGCGATGAATCGGCGCGACGGCAACCAGGCCGCCGGCGACTTGCCGGGTCGCTGCGCGTCGCCACCCTGCCCGCCCCAGGCGGGTTTCCGTTCCGGCAGCGCACGATCCCCGGCTCGTTTCGAGCCTTGCTGGCTGTTGCCTTCAGTATCACGGTGGATGGCGGCACGCTCCGCATCGTTGAGAGCCGTCATAACGGGTTACCTTACAGTACTCTTAAGAATCCTTTAAGCGCCGAAGGCCGCCACCGATCCGATCACGATGATCGCCGGCGGCCGAATGCCTTCGGAGCGGATCCGCTCGGGCACGTCAGCGAGCGTTGCCCGCAAAGTGCGCTCAGCTGCCATAGTCCCTTGCTGCACCACCAGAACAGGAGTTTCTGCAGGCCGTCCGCCCTCTCGCAGAACCTTGGCAAACAATTCGATGCGCTCGACGGCCATCATCAACACGATCGTGCCGTGCATCTTGGCCAGTGCATCCCAATTCACTAACGATTCGGGGTGCTCGGGTGCAACATGTCCGCTGACCACCACGAACTCGTGCGTCATGGCCCGGTGCGTGACGGGCACCCCGGCCAGCGCGGGAACTCCTATGGCACTGGTCACACCGGGCACCACGGTTACCGGGATCCCGGCCTCCGCGCACGCCAGGATCTCCTCGTATCCGCGGGCGAACACGAAGGGATCGCCACCCTTGAGCCGCACCACGAACTTGCCCGCCCGGGCCCGGTCGACGAGCACACCGTTGATCGCGTCCTGGGCCATCGCCCGTCCGTACGGGATCTTCGCCGCGTCGATCACCTCGACCTCCGGCGACAGCTCGGCCAGCAGCTCCTGCGGCGCCAGCCGGTCGGCCACCACCACGTCGGCGTGCGCCAGCAGCCGCCGTCCGCGCACCGTGACCAACTCCGGATCGCCGGGCCCACCGCCGACCAGCGCCACACCGCCGCGCACCACCCCCGGCGTCGACGAACCGTCCCTGGCGATGACGCCCTGCTGGAACGCCTCGTGGATGGCCGACCGGATCGAGGCCGAGCGCCGGTGCTCACCACCGGCCAGCACCCCGACCGCCAGGCCTTCGTACTCGAACGACGCCGGCGTGACGGCCGTCCCCTCCCGCGCCACGTCGGCCCGCACACAGAAGATGTGGCGGCCCTCGGCCTCGGCCACGATGGTCGCATTGACCTCCGGATCGTCGGTGGCGGCGATGGCGTACCAGGCGCCGTCGAGATCGCCGGTGCGGAACTCCCGCAAGGTCAGCGTGATCCCGTCCATCCCCTCCACCGCCGGCGTCGCCGCGCGGGTGATGACGTGCACGTCGGCACCGCTGGCGACCAGCAACGGCAGCCGGCGCTGCGCCACCGTCCCACCGCCGACCACCACGACCTTCTTGCCGGCCAGGCGCAGGCCCACCAGATAGGCGTTCTCAGAGGTCAAATTCGCTCCTTAGGTGCGCAGGCGTCACATTCGCTCCTCGCTGCGCGTCACCCGGCGAGCCTAGATGCTGCCGCGGCCGCGACGAACCGGGCGATCGCGCCGGGATGCGCCGCCGGGTGGGTGTGCAGGTAGCCCGCGTGCACACCGGCGTGCACCGCTCCGTCGTCGACCACCCGGCCACCGCGGCCGGTGAACCGCCAGGCCGGATCGCGCTCGCCGGTGAACTGCACCGCGGTGCGGTGGAACTCATGGCCGACCACCCGCTCACCGGCGCGGTGCAGCGACGAATCGGCCACCGACACCGCGTCGCGGTACCCCAGCGTCAGGGCGTCGGTGAAGGTGGCCGAGCCGGCCAACACCCCGCACATGGGCTGCCCGTCCAGGTCGTCGACGAGATAGGTCAGCCCCGCGCACTCGGCGTGCACCGGCGCGCCGCGGGCGGCCAACTCCCGGATCTGCGCGCGGACCAGGTCGTTGGCCGACAGCTCGGGGCCGAACTGCTCGGGGAAACCCCCGGGCAGCACCAGGGCCGCGGCGTCGGTGGGCAGCGGATCACGCAGCGGGTCGAACTCGACCACGGTCGCACCCGCGGCCTGCAGCAGCTCGGCGTGCTCGGCGTAGTTGAAGCTGAATGCCTTGCCCGCGGCCACCGCGACGGTCGTCCGTCCGCCTGCCGGCACCGCCACCTCCGGGGTCCATGCCGGCGCCGTCACGCGGCTGGCCGCCACCGCATCCACCGCAGCCAGGTCGACATGCCGGGCGACCAGCGATGTCATCGCCTCGACGGCCGCGCCGGCCTGCCGGCCGTGCTCGACCGCGGTGACCAGGCCCAGGTGCCGCGACGGCACCGCCAGTTCGTCGGCGCGCGGGATGGCGCCCAGCACCGGGACCCCGGCCTGTTCGCAGCCCTGGCGCAGCACCTGCTCGTGCCGCGGCGAGCCGACCCGGTTGAGGATCACTCCGGCCAACCGCACGCTGTGGTCGAACGTCGCGAAGCCGTGCAACAGCGCGGCGATGCTGTGGCTCTGTCCGCGCGTGTCCACGACCAGCACGACCGGCGCCCCGAGCTGCGCGGCGACCTGGGCGGTCGAGCCGGGCGCGGCGCCGGTGCCCGCCGCAGTGATGCGTCCGTCGAACAGACCCATCACCCCCTCGACGACCGCGATGTCGGCATCGTCACTGCCGTGCCGGAACAGCGGGCCGATCAACGCGTCGCCGACCAGCACCGGATCGAGGTTGCGGCCGGGCCGGCCGGTCGCCAGTGCGTGATAGCCGGGGTCGATGAAGTCCGGCCCGACCTTGAAGGGCGCGACCCGGCGTCCGGTCCCGCGCAGCGCACCCATCAGCCCGGTGGCGACCGTGGTCTTACCGCTGCCCGAGGCCGGGGCGGCGATCACGACGGCCGGTGTGCTCATGTGCGGCCTCCCCGCGAGCGTGCGTGTCTGCAGTCCGACACGCGGCGCGAATGCCGACGATGCGCACGCTCACCGAGGGCTGCGCTCACCACTGGCAAGCCCGTCTGTCGCGCCTCGCTGCGCTCACCACTCGATGCCCTTCTGGCCCTTGCGTCCCGCGTCCATCGGGTGCTTGACCTTGGTCATCTCGGTGACCAGGTCCGCGGCCTCGAGCAGCGCCGGGGGCGCGTCGCGACCGGTGATGACCACGTGCTGGGTGCCCGGACGGCCCGCCAGCGTGGCGACCACCTCGTCGGTGTCGACCCACCCCCACTTCAGCGGATAGGTGAACTCGTCGAGCACATAGAAGTCGTGGCGTTCGGCGGCCAGCCGGCGGGTGATCTCGGCCCAGCCCTCGGCCGCGGCCGCAGCGTGGTCGGCCTCCGTGCCCTCCTTGCGCGACCACGACCAGCCCGACCCCATCTTGTGCCACTCGACGGCTCCGCCGACACCGCTCTCCTCATGCACCCGCCCCAGCTCGGTCAGCGCGGTCTCCTCCCCCACCTTCCACTTCGCGCTCTTGACGAACTGGAACACCGCGATGTCGAAGCCCTGGTTCCAGGCGCGCAGCGCCATCCCGAAAGCCGCGGTGGACTTGCCCTTGCCGGGCCCGGTGTGCACCGCCAGCAGCGGTGCATTGCGCCGCTGCCGGGTCGTCAGCCCGTCACGGGGTACGGCCAGTGGCTGACCTTGTGGCATCGGCCCACCTTTCTACGCGGCACCCCGGCCGGCCTGCGATCTGACCAGAGCCGACAGGTCGTCGGCGCGCAGCTGGTCCAGCCGCACCGCGGGAGCGTTCAGATATCTGGCCAGCTCTTCGGCCAAACCGAGTCGGACAAAGGAAGTTTCGCAATCGACCACGACGGCGGCCGCCCCCTCGGCCACCAGACGCGCCGCCGCGGCGCGCGCCCGGTTGAGGGGATCCGCCCCGCCGGTGGCACGTCCATCGGTGAGCACCACCACCAGGCTGCGGCGCGCACGGTCGCGGGCGCGCTCCCGCACGACCATGTCCCGGGCTGCCAGCAGCCCCTCGGCCAGCGGTGTGCGCCCGCCGGTGTCGAAGCGGGCCAACCGCCTGCTGGCGATGTGCACCGAGGAGGTCGGCGGCAGCACCACCTGCGCATCCTGCTGACGGAAGGTGATCACCGCCACCTTGTCCCGACGTTGGTAGGCGTCGCGCAGCAGCGACAGGGTGGCCCCGCCGACCGCCGACATCCGGTCCCGCGCCGCCATCGAGCCCGAGGCGTCGACGACGAAGATCACCAGGTTGCCCTCGCGGCCCTCGCGTACGGCGCGGCGAACGTCCCCGGGCACCACGCGCAGCCGTCCCTGCCCGCTGTGCCGGCCGGCCGCCGCCTGCACCGTGGCGAACAGGTGCACGCCGTGTCCCGTCTCCGGCTCGGTCGCCGCCGAGACGACCGTGCCGGCACGGTTACGGGCCCGCGAGCGACGGCCCGGAGCGCCCTCCCCGACGCCGGGCACGACGAGCGCCCTGGTCCGGAACTGCGCCGAGGGCGCAGCACTGGACGCCGTACCCGGGGGCGCAGCACCCGGGGAATCTCCGTTCGACGGCGGATCCGGCGCCTGACCGTCTGCGTGAGCGCTCGAATCCTGCTGCGGCGCTTGTCCATCAGCGGCATCCGGCGCCTGCTCGCCGCCACTCGGCGGGTCCGGCGGCTCCGGATCGGGTTCCTCGTCGGCCGCGGCGGCGGCCTGATCCATCGCATCGTCGAGCCGACCGGGATCCAGTCCCGGGTCATCGAACGGGTCACGACGGCGACGGTGCGGCAACGCGAGCTCGGCGGCCACCCGGATGTCCTGCTCGTCCACGGCCGACGCCCCCCGCCAGGCAGCGTGGGCCGCCGCGGTGCGGGCGACCACCAGGTCCGCACGCATCCCGTCGACGTCGAATGCCGCACACAGTGCCGCAATCCGGCGTAGTTCGCTGTCGGGCAACACCACGTCCGGCAACAGCTTGCGGGCCTCGGCGATGCGGGCAGCCAGGTCGGCATCGGCCTGCGCGAAACGTTGCGCGAACGCCGGCGGGTCGGCCTCGAAGGCCAGACGCTGCCGGATCACCTCGGTGCGCACCTCGACGTCGCGGGACGCCGCCACGTCGACGGTCAACCCGAAGCGGTCCAGCAACTGCGGACGCAATTCGCCCTCTTCGGGATTCATCGTGCCGATCAGCACGAACCGGGCATCGTGGCTGTGCGACACCCCGTCCCGCTCGATGTGGACCCGCCCCATCGCCGCGGCGTCGAGCAGGATGTCGACCAGATGGTCGTGCAGCAGGTTGACCTCGTCGACGTAGAGCACACCGCGGTGGGCCCGGGCCAGCAAGCCGGGCGAGAAGGCGTGTTCGCCCTCGCTGAGCACCTTGTGCAGGTCCAGCGACCCGATCACGCGGTCCTCGGTGGCGCCGATCGGCAGTTCGACGAGGTGCCCCCCGCCGGAGCCGTGGAATGCCGCGGTGAGCACCTGCGCCAGACCGCGTACCGCGGTCGACTTCGCGGTGCCCTTCTCTCCGCGGATGAGCACGCCGCCGATGTCCGGGCGCACCGCGCACAGCACCAGTGCCAGCCGCAGCCGGTCGTGACCGACCAGCGCGCTGAACGGATAGTCCACCTCGGCACGTTCGGCGGTGTTCACGGCTTCACCATCGGCACATGCGGGATGCCGTCGTCGAGGAACTCCTCGCCGGCCCGGACGAATCCGTGCCGGCCGTACATCTCGGCCAGATAGGTCTGTGCGTTGATGTGGCAGGGGTAGTCACCCACCTCGGCCAGCGCGGCGGTCAGTAGCCGGGCGGTGTGCCCGTGACCGCGATCGCCGCGCTTGGTGCACACCCGCCCGATGCGAAAGGTCTTCTGCCCGGCCGGATGTTCTTCCATCAGACGCAACGTCGAAATCACTTGTCCTTCAGGGTTTTCCAGCCAGAAATGGCGGGTCTCGGCGAGCAGGTCCCGGCCGTCCAGCTCAGGATAGGGGGTGGCCTGCTCGACGACGAAGACCTCCACGCGCAGCTTGAGCAGCTCGTAGAGCGTTGCGGCGTCCAGGTCCTTGGCCCAGCTGCGACGCAGCGCGACCGTCATCAAGCAGTCACCGTCAGACGCTCGCCGAGGTCGGGGTGTGCCCGGTACCCGCGACGGAGACGTCAGCGGGCACATCCGGCACCCCGCTCGCGGGCTTGTCGAGCTTGAGCACCTTGGTGCCCCACGCCCAGACCTCCTCGAACAGCGCCGGCTCACCGGACAGCGGAGTGCCCAGCGACGGGACCATCTCCTTGAGTTTGGGCTGCCAGCCGGCATAGCGGTCCGGGAAGCAGCGCTGCATCACGTCGAACATCGCCGGCACCGCGGTCGAGGCCCCCGGCGATGCGCCGAGCAGCCCGGCGATACTGCCGTCGGCCGCCGACAGCACCGTGGTGCCGAACTCCAGCACGCCGCCCTTGCCCTTGGCCTTGCGGATCACCTGGACCCGCTGGCCGGCGATGTCGAGTTCCCAGTCGGCGTCCCGCGCGGTGGGCACGAACTCACGCAACGTGTCCACCCGGGCCGCCTCGCTGAGCAGCAGCTGGCCGATCAGATACTTCAGCAGGCCCATCTCGGTGAGACCCACCCCGAGCATGGACACCAGGTTGTCGGGCCGCACCGAGAACGGCAGATCGGTGACCCTGCCCTGCTTGAGGAACTTGGGCGACCATCCGGCGAACGGACCGAACAGCAGCCAGGACTTCCCGTTGATGACGCGGGTGTCCAAGTGGGGCACCGACATCGGTGGGGCGCCCAGCGGCGGCACCCCGTACACCTTGGCCTGGTGACCGGCGGTCAGCCCGGGGTTGCCGGTGGTCAGCCACTGGCCGCCGACGGGGAAACCGCCGAAGCCCTTCGCCTCCTTGATCCCGGCCTTCTGCAGCAGCGGCAACGCGCCGCCGCCGGCGCCGACGAAGACGAACTTGGCGTTGAAGGTGCGTTTGCGGTCGGTGCGCCGGTTGACGACCTTGACCGTCCACGTCCCGTCGGAGTTCTTGCTGAGGTCGGTCACCTCGTGGCCGAACAGCGTCGACATGCCTTGCTTGGCACCGAAACCGATCAACTGACGCGACAGCGCACCGAAGTCGACGTCGGTGCCGTCCTGGGTCCAGTTCAGCCCGACCGGCTCGGAGAAGTCCCGCCCGGCGGCCATCAGCGGCAACCTGGCGGCGAACTCGTCGCGGTCGTCGATGAACTCCATGGTGGCGAACAACGGATTGCTCACCAGCGCCTCGTGGCGGCGCCGCAGGTAGTCCACGTTGTCCTCGCCCTGCACGAAACTCACGTGCGGGATCGGGTTGAGGAAGCTGCGCACATCGGGCAGCACGCCGTTCTCGACGGCGTAGGACCAGAACTGTCGCGAGACCTGGAACTGCTCGTTGACGTTGATGGCCTTGGTGGTGTCGATCGAACCGTCCGGACGTGCGGGGGTGTAGTTCAACTCACACAGCGCGGAGTGCCCGGTGCCGGCGTTGTTCCAGGCGTCACTGCTCTCGGCGGCCGCCCCGTCGAGGCGTTCCACCAACGTCATCGACCAGTCCGGCTCCACCAAACGCAGCAGCGTCGACAGCGTCGCGCTCATGATGCCCGCCCCCACCAGCAGGACGTCAGTCTTCTCTGGTTCAGACAACTCGTCGGTCCTTCGCAGTCGCGGCCCGTAGATCACGGCTTTCCGGTGTTCAGGTTATCCCGCGGGCGTCCGCCACCTCGTGGCGACCATCGTCCCCACGGCACCGTGGGCGGCCCGGATCGGCATTAGGGTGACAGTCAGTGTCAGGGTGAGGTCACCGCTTCTTGCGGTGGTTGGATCCTTTACACCTGGTGTCTGGCTCGTAGGGTGCCTGCCGCCTTCGGGTTGGCGAGCATGTGTTTTGTCGGCATCAGGTGT